>JAQSDT010000596.1 GCA_029946075.1 bacterium
CGCTGGCGCGGGCGCTCGCACTGCCGGTCGACGACGTGTTCGCGGCGGCCCGGCGGCTGCCGCCCGACCTTCGCGCCCGCACAGAGGACGTCATCGCGGTGTACCGGCGGCAGGTCACGGGGAGGGCGCAATGACCCTCGAAGTTTCCTACCCCTATGTCGGGGCGAGCAAGGAACCGCGGCCGATGACGGCCCGGGAGGTCTGGGCCGTGGCGGAGCAGGTGCGGCGGCAGGTGACGCCACGACCGAATATTCCGCGGCTCGACCTCGATCGGTTGACGCGCGCGAGCGCGGGCATGCGGGTGAACGGCATGACTATCGCGGCGCACTGGGATTTCGATCGCAGCATCCGTGACGGTCGTGGTCGTGAAGCCCTTGGCGTGACGGAAGCCGATCCGGCGGTGCCGGGCATCGTGCTGATCAGCCTGAACGCCGAGCTGATTGCCGAGAGAGACTATCTCAAGCGTTCGACCTTGGCCCATGAGTTCGGTCATGCCGTGTTCGATGGCCCGTCGATGCTGCGCCAGGCGGGCAAGCCTGCCTTCGCGATGGTGACGCCGGACGAAGGGCACCTGGAAACGGCGGCGCGCGGACGCAATGGCATGGACTGGCGGGAGTTTCGTGCCAACGAGTTCATGGGCGCCCTGTTGGCGCCGCGGCCGCTGTTGCATCGTGAATTGGTGCGTCGCGCGATAGCCCTGCGGCTGGCGCTACGAAACGCCGGCGAGGGCGAACCCGTTCTGCGCGCCGGCGGAGATCCGATCCGGGTCGAGGAATTGCTGCTCGATCTGGCCGAGCGCTTCGGCGTTTCTTCTTCGTTCATCGAATACCGACTGCACCGTTACGCCCTGGTTCAATAGGGGCGCGGCGGGAGCCCTCTGCTCGCCCGCGGTGTTTTCTTCACGTCAATACGCAAAGGGAGGGCGGGGTGCAGTTACCTCAGAAGCGCTGGTTCCGGATTGGCGAAGTCGCCAGGCATTGGGAGATCCCATTGAGCGACGTCGAGGATTATGCCCTCGACGAGATGCTGCAGCTTGCGGTGTTCGTGGTCGACTTGCCGGCGGAGATGGGGAGTTGGGAGGGCGGCCGGATGGGCGAGGGCCCGGCGCTGCAAGACCTGCCGGTCCTGAACGGTCCGCAGCCGTTGCTGCGCAGCAGCCTGCTCGAAATATTCCGCGATGGGCAAGCCGAGGTGCGGGCGTTTCGAGCTGCCAAGCCCAACACCTATCTGCACGTGAGTTCCGATGTGCCGGAGATGATCGTGCGCCGCGACCATCTGATCATCACGCGCGAGGAGCGGGACCGTTTCGAGCGCGAACACGGCGCAACGTCGACGCCTGAAGCTCTACCCATTGCAGAATTCTCCCACAATGAGGACTTCACCAAAGTCCATGTGGCCGGCGAATGGCATAGCTTCGGACCGAAGCAGGCAGCCGTGCTGCGTATCCTGAAACTTGCGAGCGAGGCGGACGATCCGTGGCGTGACGGCAAGCGACTGCTTGGCGATGTCGGATCGACGACGTTGCGGCTTACCGATTTGTTCAAGCGCAGGTCGGTGTGGCGTCAGTTGGTGCAGGCTGACGGGAAGGGTTGCTATCGATTCAATGCGACGGCGCTGTCGCCGGAACGCCGGCGCATCCGCCTGTTCCGCAAGACCGGCCGCGTGATGCCGAAGATGGGCGCTGCCAGGATGGCAACGATGATCGACAGCTGATGGCGCTCCGCATCGAGTGTCGTCGACCGGCAGCACTTGCCCGGATCGGGTCCTGCAGAAGGTGTCGGCATCTTGCTTCGATGCTCGTTGGGACGAGCCTGCACATAGCCGCGTGAGCGCCGATGCGGCTTGGTGCTTGTCGGCGCTGCATCACTTTGAATTCTGTAGGAGAGCCTTCTTCACTGTTTCCGTGACGGACTCGTAGCTTATCCCGCGTCGTTTGCAGTAAGGCGAAGCGATCCAGTCCGCCAACAATCGCGCTCCCTTGCTGGAATTGCACGAACGGCAGCAAAGCGCGATGTTTTCACGCGTTACGATCCCGGCATCGTTGATGATGTGTTCCCAACTAGGGCGACTTCCGTGGCTGTCTACCGAACCAAACACGACACCACAGTAGACGCAGGCGGTATCCCGTTCCATGACCTCAGCTTCGAGCCACTTAGGGATTTTCCAGCGGTTCATTTATCGTTGCCCGTCGCCAAGTAGGACTATTGCTGTGGTGCTTATGGCCGCCAAAGTCACCGGCAAGCTCTGGAACATGTCCGATATCGTCGCGGTGGTCGACCGGGGCGTTCCGGCTCCGAAGAAACGTGGTCCTAGTCGGACGCGATCAAATTCAAACTGATGCAGTGCCTGCTTATCCACAGGGGTGGGACGCTTGTTCCACTCTCGTCCCCCTCTGTCCCACCCTGATCCCACCAGTCCTCCCACCCTTGGTCACCACCTAGTCTGCACGACATCCCACGCCTCGATGCTGGATCTTCCCTCCGTCAACAGATGGGAGCGGGATCGAGGCGATGGAACGGATCGAAAGTCTCAGCAGCAAGTTGCTCGGACGGCGCTGGGGCCTCAGCCACCGGACGTTGGAGCGCTGGCGTCATGACGGGACGGGCCCTGCCTTCCTGAAGATCGGCGGCCGGGTGGTGTACCGCCTGGAAGACGTCCAGGCCTTCGAGAGCACGCTTGTTCGCCAGCCCGGAAAATCTGGCCTCGCGCCAGAACCGAGCCGGGGGCCGCGATGAGCAACTCCGCTCCCTTCGTCACGGTGCTCGACGACATTCAGTTCTGCGCCTGGCTCGGCCAGGCGAGCCCTGGTGACACAATCGAATATCACCGCGGC
>JAQSDT010000597.1 GCA_029946075.1 bacterium
GAGCGAAGCGAAGCAATCCATGCTGCCGCAAAGCAAGTGTGGATTGCTTCGTCGCTTCGCTCCTCGCAATGACGATCATGAATCAGGGCCTCAATGACACTTGAAATAATCAAACGGTTCGCGGCAGGCCTTGCAGCGCCATAGCGCCTTGCAGGAGGTCGAGCCGAATTCGGACAGTACCTCGGTATTGCCGGAGCCGCATTGCGGGCATGCCACCTGCTGTTCGCCGAACAGCGCGCGGCGCGAGCTGGAAGCCTGCGGCGGCGCGATGCCATATTCCCGGAGCTTGCTGCGGCCGTCCTCGCTCATCCAGTCGGTGGTCCAGGCCGGTGACAGCACGGTGCGCACGGTCGGACGGGCGATGCCGGCGCGCTCCAGCGCCAGTTCGATTTCCAGCGTGATCATGTTCATGGCGGGACAGCCGGAATAGGTCGGCGTGATCGCGACCTCGACGCGGCCATCATGCACCTGCACGTCGCGCAGTACGCCGAGATCGGCGATGGTCAGCACCGGAATTTCGGGATCGACGACCTCTGCTGCCGCATCCCACGCACGGCGCCGCAGATCGGCATCGCTGAGGACGGCGGTTACCATGTCGCCCCCGGAAAGGTCCGCGGCATCGACTGCAACTCGCTGAGGAGATGGCCGAGGTGCTCGCTGTGACGGCCGCTGCGGCCGCCCTGCTGCGCCCAGTCGTTGTTCGGCAGTGTGAGCGTCGCCTCGGTGATGACGGCCGTGATCGCCTTCAGCCATTGCGCCCGTAACGTCGCCGGATCGACCGCAATGCCGGCATCGATCAGGCCGCGCTCGCTGTCGTCGACCGCAAACATCTCGCCGGTGAAGGCCCAGAGATCGTCGATCGCCATCTGCGCGCGGCGGTGGCTTTCCTCGGTGCCGTCGCCGAGGCGGACGATCCATTCCGAGGCGTGGCGGACGTGATAGGCGCTTTCCTTTTCTGACTTCGCGGCGATCGCCGCCAGCGTCGCATCGGCTGAGCGCATCATCGCGCGCCAGTAGAGATCGGCGAAGGTGGCGTAGAAAAACTGCCGCACCATGGTGCGCGCGAAATCGCCATTCGGCTGTTCCAGCAGCAGGAGGTTGCGATACTGCCTGACGTCGCGGAGATAGGCGAACTTGTCCTCGTCGTTATCGGCCCCCTCGACCTTCGCAGCATAGGTATAGAGCTCGCGGGCCTGGCCCAGCAGGTCGAGGCCCATATTGGTAAGCGCCATATCCTCTTCCAGCATCGGCGCATGGCCGCACCATTCCGACAGGCGGTGGCCGAGGATGAGCGCATCGTCGGCACGGCGCAGGGCATAGAGCACCAGCGGCGTTTCGGAGACGGTGATATTGGCGACGGTCATGATTGAGTTACCTGCTATTAGCCGCCGTCATTGCGAGGAGCGAAGCGACGAAGCAATCCATACTTTCTCTGCCGTGACATGGATTGCTTCGCTGCGCTCTCATGCACAAACGCTTTGCGTTTGTTGCAGACAATGACGAACTCACATATGCCCCACTTCATCCGGCACGTCGTAAAACGTCGGATGCCGGTAGATCTTGGATTCCGCCGGCTCGAACATCATGCCCTTCTCGGACGGATCGGACGCCGTGATGGCGTTCGACGGCACCACCCAGATCGAGAGGCCCTCGCCGCGGCGGGTGTAGATGTCGCGCGCGGCCTGCAGCGCCATTGTCGCATCGGTCGCGTGCAGCGAGCCGACATGCTTGTGCGCCAGCCCGTTGCGGCTGCGGAGGAAGACTTCCCAGAGCGGAGTGTTCGGTGTTGCCATGATGATCTCCTTATTCCGCCGCCTGCAGCGCCGAACGCTGCCTGCGCTTCCCGGCATAGGCGAGCGCGGCTTCGCGCACCCAGGCGCCGTCGTCATGCGCCTTGCGCCGCGCCGCGAGGCGATCGCGGTTGCAGGGGCCGTTGCCGGCCAGCACCTGCTTGAACTCGTCCCAGTCGATCGCGCTGTATTCCCAATTGCCTTCGGCGTTCTGCTTCATGCCGGGATCGGGAATCGTCAGCCCCAGAAACTCCGCCTGCGGCACGGTGGCGTCGACGAATTTCTGGCGCAGCTCGTCGTTCGAGAAACGCTTGATCTTCCATTTGGTTGACGTGTCCGAGTGCTGGCTGGCCTGGTCGGGCGGGCCGAACATCATCAGCACCGGCCACCACCAGCGGTTCAGCGCGTCCTGCGCCATCTCCTTCTGCTCTCTGGTGCCGCGGCTCAGCGTCACCATGATCTCGAAACCCTGGCGCTGGTGGAACGACTCTTCCTTGCAGACGCGGATCATCGCGCGCGCATAGGGGCCATAGGAGCAACGGCACAGCGGGATCTGGTTCATGATCGCAGCGCCATCGACCAGCCAGCCGATGGTGCCGATGTCGGCCCAGGTCAGCGTCGGATAATTGAAGATCGAGGAATATTTCGCCTTGCCCGCCAGCATCGCATCGACGAGTTCCTCGCGGGAGGTGCCGAGCGTTTCCGCTGCTGCATAAAGATAGAGGCCGTGGCCGCATTCATCCTGCACCTTCGCCAGCAAGGCCGCCTTGCGACGCAGCGACGGCGCGCGCGTGATCCAGTTGCCTTCGGGAAGCATGCCGACGATTTCGGAATGCGCGTGCTGGGAAATCTGCCGCGTCAGCGTCTTGCGGTAGGCCGCCGGCATCCAGTCATTGGGTTCGATCCGTTCGTCCGCGTCGATGCGCGCCTGAAACTGCTGGGAGCGTTCGGCGTCCTCGATGTTGCGGTCTTCGCCCTCGGACGAATTGAGCGCCTGCGTGTACATGGCGGACCTCCCCTGATGTGATTGGGGTCAATA
>JAQSDT010000598.1 GCA_029946075.1 bacterium
CCCACGGCAATGCCGGTGATGCCGAGCCGTTCGATCAGGTCATGGTGAATGAAATCCTGCGCCGAGGTGCCGGCACGGCCCTTGTCGAAGGTCATCACCACGGCGCCGTTAAGCCCCGTTCCGGCCAGCAGCCGCAGCTTGTTGGCCTCGTCGGAAAGGCGGAATTGCGGGCTGTTCGGGCTGAAAAAGCTGCGCGGATGCGGCTCGAACGTCACGGCAAAGGCAGGCTTTCCATGGGCGCGGCCCATTCGCAGGGCCGCGTCGATCACCGCGCGGTGGCCCAGATGCACGCCGTCGAAATTGCCCATCGCAACCACGGCCCCCCGGGGGATCGCGGCGGCAGGGGTGGTATCGCGGATAACGGTAAAACCAGTCGTCATTTCAGAGGCTTCTTTGGGAATTCAGGCGGGTCTCGCGGTCGCGAGCGCGGCGCGACCGTGACGTGGCCGCCCGCCCCAAGTCAAGCGGGGCGGGTGCGTATAAAAACGGAGATAAACCGCTCCGAGCCGATTAACGCGCTGTTTAACGCCTGCTGTTACAGCTTGGGCGAGGACTGCGGGTCGCGCAGGCCTGCCGACAATTTGTGTTGTAAGCGTTGAGTGGGGGAAGAGATGGCGGTTGATTTGTCCATGCCGGTTCTGGTGGTCGATGACTACAGCACCATGATCCGCATCATCCGAAATCTTTTGAAGCAACTCGGCTTCGACAATATCGACGATGCCAGCGACGGTTCGGCGGCGCTCGACAAGATGCGCGGCAAGAAATACGGGCTCGTGATTTCCGACTGGAACATGGAGCCGATGACGGGTTACGACCTGCTCAAGGAAGTCCGTGCCGATCCCAATCTGGCCACCACGCCCTTCATCATGATCACGGCGGAATCCAAGACCGAGAACGTGATCGCTGCCAAGAAGGCCGGCGTGAACAATTACATCGTCAAGCCGTTCAACGCGGCGACGCTGAAGACCAAGATCGAGGCGGTCTTCCCGGACATGGCGACGGCGTAAGTTCGCCCAAAATCTGCGTTTGCTTTTCGTCATGCCCGGGCTTGTCCCGGGCATCCACGTTTTTGGGGCGACGAGTTGAAGAGACGTGGATGGCCGGGACAAGCCCGGCCATGACGGCTCAGGACCCTACCAGCGCAGCTCGCGCATCAGCGCGCGGGGCGGGTGGCCGAACAGCTCCTTGACCGAGGCGGGGTCGAGCTGGTCGATGCCTTCGAATTCCTCGGCATGGATGCCGCGGGTCAGGAACAGGCAGTCGATCCCGAAGCCGTGGGCGCCGGTAAGGTCGGTCCGCACGGAATCGCCGATCGCCAGCACACGCTCAAGCGGCGCCGGACTGCCGCGGCGTTCGGCGGCGAGCGCCATCGCGCGCTCGTAGATCGGCCGGTGCGGCTTGCCGTAGAAGATCACCTCGCCGCCAAGCTCGCGGTAGAGTTCGGCGACCGCGCCGGCACAATAGATCAAGCGGTCGCCGCGCTCGACCACGATATCGGGGTTGGCGCACACCAGCGGCAGCTTGTGCTCGCGCGCCTGCAGCATCATCGTGCGGTAGTCTTCGGCGGAATCGGTTTCGTCGTCGAACGGGCCGGTGCAGACGATGTAATCGGCCTGCTCCAGGGGCGCCATCACGGCATCCAGTCCGCGATGGATCGAGCTATCGCGATCCGGGCCGAGCCAGAAGATTTTCTTGCCGGGATGATCGGCGACGAAGTTTCGGGTCAGGTCGCCCGAACTGACGATGGCGTCGTAGGTGTCGTCGGCGACGCCGAGCTTGCGCAACTGCCGCTGCACGGAATCGGCCGGCCGCGGCGCGTTGGTGATGAGGATGACGGTGCCGCCGCGCTGGCGAAAGGTATGCAACGCCTCGCAGGCCTCGGGAAAGGACTCCAGCCCGTTATGCACCACGCCCCAGATGTCGGAGAGGATGACCTCAACGCCATCGACGAGGCCGCGCAATTGTTCGGCGAACCGCAGGGACGTCATGATGCCGGCAGTCCGTTAGACCGGACCTGCGGCGCGGCGCGCCAATGCGGCATTGCCGGTCGCACGCACGGGCGGCTCTGCAGCCGGGCTGGCGGTCGGGGCGGGCTTGCTGGCGCTGTCAGGGGCATCGGAACTGCCGGAATCCTTGTTTGGGGTGGCCCCGCCGGTAGCAGATGCCCCCTCCGGCCGCAACGGCCGCGGCGGCGCAAACAGGAAGCCCTGGCCGAACCGGACGTCGTAATCGAGCAAATCGACCACCGCGCGCTCACCCTCGATCCGCTCGGCGATCAGATCGATGCCGAAGCGGCCGAGCAAATCGGAAAGATCGGAGGGGTGGATGTCCGAGGTCGAACTTTGCCTGGGATCGAGCAGCAGCGCCGCCGGGACCTTGATGAAGCGGACGCCGCGGTCGGCGAGTTCGCGCGGCTCGACCCGGAGATCGGTGACATGGTCGATCGAGAAGCGATAGCCGCGCTGCGACAGCGCGGCGAGGTGCTCGGTCTCGGTCGGGCCGAGATTGCGGAACGTCGCCTGCTTGAATTCGAGCACGAAGGACGGCGCCAGCGCGCGGTTGGCTTCGAGGAAGTCGAGGCATTGCGCGAAATTGGCGGGGTTGCCGAGCGTCGCAGCCGAGACGTTGCAGAACACGCCGACGTCCTTGTTGCGCACCATCAGGCGGCGCAGCACCTGGATACAGCGCAGCATCACCATGTGATCGATCTTCCCGATCAGCCCGCCGGCCTCGGCGGTCGGGATGAAATCGTCGGCGACGAGAATCTGGTCCTTGTCGTCGCGCAGCCGCGTCACCGCCTCGTAGAAGCGGACCTTGCGCTGCG
>JAQSDT010000599.1 GCA_029946075.1 bacterium
ACGAACAATATTGCGGACTGGCGGCCCGGACCTTCGACGATTTCATGGGCGCGCCGTCGATGGGCCGCTTCTTCATCGACAACATTCGCGGGCGCGTACCGGACGACCGGTACGGTTGCAGCACCGACCGGCGTCCAAATTACTAAGCCGCTCAGTCGGTCAGCATCGCCCCGACATCGGCCTCGGCAACGACGGTGCCATCCACCTTGGCGTCGCCGTGAAACCACCACATCGCCTTGCGGCGGCCGATCGAGCGCATGTGATATTCGATGGTGTCGCCCGGCATCACCGGCTTGCGGAATTTACACTTGTCGATGGTGAGGAAATACACCGCGCGCGGCTTCTCGGTACCCTCGACCGATTTGATGCCGATGACGCCGGCGGTCTGCGCCATCGCCTCGATCATCATCACGCCGGGATAGACCGGCCGCTCGGGGAAGTGACCGAGAAATGGCGGCTCGTTGTAGGTGACGTTCTTGATGCCGATGCCGCTGTAGTCGGTCCGGATGTTCTTCACCCGGTCGATCAGCAACATCGGATAACGGTGCGGGAGCGTCTTGAGGATCTCGTTGATGTCCACAAGCTCGAACCTGACCGGGGCCTCCTCCATCACTCTTTTCCTTCGCCTTTCGGATCGGCCTTGTCGCCCTGCGCCAGCCGCTCCACTGCAACGATCTCCCTAAACCACTGCTTGGTCGGTTTGGCAAAGTGGCCGCCCCAGCGGCCATTGGGCGGGATGTCGTCCTTGACCGCGCTCATGGCCGTTACCTGCGCGCCGTCGCCGATCTTGAGGTGGTTGTTGATACCCACCTTGGCGCCCAGCGCGACGTTGTCGCCGATCGTCAGGCTGCCCGCCAGCCCTATCTGGGCCGCGAGCAGGCAGTGCCTGCCGATCGTCACATTGTGGCCGATCTGGACCTGATTGTCGATTTTGGTGCCTTCGCCGATCACGGTATCGCGGAGGCTGCCGCGGTCGATGCAGGTGCCGGCGCCGACCTCGACATGGTTCTGGATTACGACACGGCCGGTCTGCGGCACCTTCAGGTGGCCCTCCGGGCCGAAGAAGATGAAGCCGTAGCCGTCCTGGCCAATGCTGCAGCCGGGGTGGATCAGGACATTGTTGCCGATCAGGGCGAACTGGATCGTGGTGCGGGCGCCGACGTTGCAGTCCCGGCCGATCCGGACGTCGGCCGCGATCACGGCGCCCGCGCCGATCACGGTTCCCGAGCCGATTTCGACCCGGGGACCGATCACCGCGAGCGGGTCGATGATCACCCCGTCTTCGAGGCGCGCCGAGGCGTCGATGATGGCCGACGGCGCGATGCCGTCATTGTCGAACCAGGATTGCGGGCGGAGCGCGTCGGCGTGCCATTCGCGCGCCAGCTTCACAAAGGCCCGGAACGGCTGGGCGGCCCTCAGGACCGCCACATGGGGCGGCACGCGGGCTTCGAAACGCGGACTGACGAGGCAGGCGCCGGCCTTCGTGGCCGCGAGCTGGTCGGCGTATTTGAGGTTATCGAAGAACGCCAGGTGCATGGGACCGGCTTCGTCCAGCGACGCAATCGACCGGATCACCCGCGCGCCCTGCGCGGGGTCGACCAATGCTGCACCGGTCAGCGTGGCGATCTCGGCCAGCGTCGTTGCATCAGGTTGCTTGAAGAAAATCGGCTGCGCCATTCCACCCGCCGCAGTCCGGCCTGTCGCCACAAGAGAATGGCGGCTCTGCGGAAGCAGAGCCGACGCTTCTCAACTATCCCGGTGCCTCGTTGTCACGCGAACCTAAGTTCGCCTCCCTCGACGCCCTTAGAACGATGTGCCACCGCCGAACTTGAATTGCTGAACGCGGTCAAACTGACCCTTGGTAAGCGGAACCGCGTAGTCGAAGCGCAGCGGACCGAACGGCGAGGCCCAGATCAGACCGACACCGACCGAGGTGCGAACCAGATTGCCGTTGTCGTACTGCAAGCCAAGGCAGTTTCCGGGAGTAGCCGCAGTCGTCGCCGTAAGCTGCGTCGGCTTGGTACAACCGGCCACGTTGATTTCGCCCGTCTGCGCCCACGACGTCGGTCCCTTGTAGTCGTACAGGCCACCGGCGTCGGCATAGACCGAGCCCTTGAGTCCGACTTCCTTCGGCAGGAACCAGAACGGCATCTGCAGTTCGAACGAAGCGCCCCAATACTTGGTGCCGCCGAGCGCGTCACGCGTACCGTAGGGATTGATGTCACGCGGGCCGATGCCGTTCGGCGCAAAGCCGCGAACGAGGTTCGGACCCATCTGGAAGTGATCGAGCATGCGCAGATCGCTGCCACCGAACTGGTTCAGCATACCGCCCTGGAGATGAATCAGGCCGACGATATCCGCGACCAGCGGGGTGTAATACTTCACGTCGACGGCCGACTTGATGTACTTCACGTCGCCGCCGAGACCGGCGAAGTCCTGCTTCCAGTCGATCAGCAAGCCGTCGGTCGGGTTCTTGTTGTTGTCGAGCGTGTTGTAGTTCAGCGAGTAACCGACCGACGAGGTCAGCGTCTTGCCGCTCTGCAATTCCTTGCGGACCGGCAGCGACGCTTCGCCATCGCTGTAGCACCACATGCCGGTGCCGGACGAGTCCGTGGCGGTCTGGCCACCGGAAGTGATCGATCCACCAGCGGGGGCGCCAACCAGATTGGCATATGCCGGCGACGGATTGAACGCGAGCAGCGAGTTCGACGAATTGTTGTTGCAGTTCGCGAGCTGGTTCGGCAGCTGGATTTGCTGCTGATAGATCGAATAGCGCAGCTGCAGCGCGAGGTCTTCACGCAGGGTGAAGCCGAGCCGCGGGCT
>JAQSDT010000600.1:0-1962 GCA_029946075.1 bacterium
CAATCTGCGCGCCGGGCTGCCGTACAAGGTGAAGGAAACCCTGCCCAAATCGGCCGAATTCAACATCTATGTCCGCGACCGCAAGCCGTTCGTGCGCTTCACGGGGCGCGCCTATGTGCTGCCGCGCACCGGCCAGCGCGGTATTCCCCTGGTCAGCGTCAACACGCCGTCGGTGAACGTGAACGTGTTCCGGATCGGCGACCGCAATCTGATCAACACGGTGGTCGACAGCGATTTCCAAAAGGCGCTGTCGAGCTACCAGCTTTCGGATTTGGGCAACGAGCGCGGCGTAAAAGTCTGGTCCGGCGAACTTGCCACGGCGACGACGCTGAACCAGGACGTCGTCACGGCATTCCCGGTCGATCAGGCGCTGGGCGATTTGCAGCCGGGGGTCTACGTGATGACCGCGGCGGCCAAGGGCCCCGGCAGCGGCGGCGACGATGACGGCTCGCTGGCGACGCAGTGGTTCATCGTCTCGGACATGGGCCTGACGGCCTACTCGGGGAATGACGGCATCCATGTGTTCGTCAATTCGCTGGCGTCCACCGAAGCCGTGTCGACGGCCGAGGTGCGGCTGGTCGCGCGCAACAACGAGATCCTCGCCACCCGCAAGACCGACGAGGCCGGCCACGTGCTGTTCGAGGCGGGCCTCGCGCGCGGCGATGGCGGCCTGTCGCCGGCGCTGCTGACGGTCATGAGCGAGAAGGCCGACTACGCCTTCCTCAGCCTGAAAACCAACGCCTTCGATCTCACCGATCGCGGCGTGTCGGGGCGGGCGGTGCCGGCCGGAGCGGATGCGTTCGTCTATGCCGAAAGGGGCGTCTATCGCTCCACCGAGACCGTGTACCTGACGGCGCTGCTGCGCGACGGGCAGGGCAACGCCATGGGAGGCGGGCCGCTGACGCTGGTCATCGAGCGGCCCGACGGCGTCGAGTTCCGCCGCGCGGTGCTGGCAGATCAAGGCGCCGGCGGGCGCTCGCTCGCGTTGCCGCTGAATTCGGCGGTCCCGACCGGCACCTGGCGGGTGCGGGCCTTTACCGACCCCAAAGCGGCGTCGGTCGGCGAAACGACCTTCATGGTCGAGGATTACGTCCCCGAACGGATCGAGTTCGATCTGTCCTCCAGGGAGAAGATGATCAAAGCCGAGACTCCGGTTGAACTGAAGGTGGCCGGCAAGTTCCTCTATGGTGCGCCCGCATCGGGCCTCCAGCTCGAAGGCGACATGCTGGTGGCGCCGGCGGCCTCCGGGCGGCCCGGTTATCCCGGCTACCAGTTCGGCGTTGCCGACGAGGAGACCGCCAGCAACGAGCGCACCCCGATCGAGAACCTGCCGGAGGCCGACGCCAACGGCGTGGCGACCTTCCCGGTGTCGCTGGCCAAGGCGCCGACCTCAACCCGTCCGCAGGAAGCGCAGATCTTCATCCGCATGGTGGAAACCGGCGGCCGCTCGGTCGAGCGCAAGCTGGTACTCCCGGTGGCGCCGCAGGCGGCCCTGATCGGCATCAAGCCGCTGTTCTCGGACAAGAGCGTGGCCGAGGGCGACAAGGCCGAGTTCGACGTCGTGTTCGTCGGACCCGATGGCAAGCAGCTGCCGCGTTCGGGCCTGCGCTA
This sequence comes from bacterium, assembly GCA_029946075.1. GTDB lineage: Bacteria > Pseudomonadota > Alphaproteobacteria > Rhizobiales > Xanthobacteraceae > Bradyrhizobium. The sequence continues at coordinate 1,612 of JAQSDT010000600.1, forward strand.
CGAACTCCTGAAGATGGAGTCGCGTTACCAGTGGTACCGCCAGAACTCGTCCTGGAACTATGAGCCGGTCAAATCGACCAAGCGCGTCGCCGATGGCGATCTGACGCTGACCGCCGACAAGGCCGCGCGGGTGTCGCTGGCGCCGGAGGCCGGCCGCTATCGGCTCGACGTCAAATCGACCGAGGCGGATGGACCGGTGACATCAGTGCAGTTCGATGTCGGCTGGTACTCCGAAGGCAGCGCCGACACGCCTGACCTGCTGGAGACCTCGGTCGACAAGGCCGAATACGCTTCGGGCGATGCCATGACGGTGTCGGTGACGGCGCGCACCGCCGGCAAGCTCACCATTAA
>JAQSDT010000600.1:1972-2822 GCA_029946075.1 bacterium
CGGCGACCGCCTGCTGACGACGCAGACCGTGGACGTCAAGGAAGGCACCCAGCAGGTCAAGCTGACCGTCGGCAAGGACTGGGGCACCGGCGCCTATGTGCTGGCGACGCTGCGCCGTCCGCTCGATGCCGCCGCGTTGCGGATGCCGGGCCGGGCGATCGGCCTGAAATGGTTCGGGATCGACAAGAAGACGCGCACGCTGGCGGTGACGCTGTCGCCGCCGCCGCTGGTGCGGCCGGGCACGACGATGAAGATTCCGGTGAAGCTCGCCGGGCTCAATCCGGGCGAGGACGCCAAGATCGTGGTCGCCGCGGTCGATGTCGGCATTCTCAATCTGACCAACTACAAGCCGCCGGCGCCGGACGATTATTATCTCGGCCAGCGCCGCATGACCTCGGAGGTCCGCGATCTGTACGGGCAGCTGATCGACGGCATGCAGGGCACGCGCGGGCAAATTCGCACCGGCGGCGATTCCGCCGGCGCCGAACTGCAGGGCTCGCCGCCGACGCAGAAGCCGCTCGCGCTCTATTCGGGCATCGTCACGGTCGGCGCCAACGGCACCGCCGAGATCAGTTTCGACATTCCCGAATTCGCCGGCACGGCCAGAGTCATGGCGGTGGCGTGGAATGCGACCAGGCTCGGCAAGGCCACCATCGACGTCACCGTGCGCGATCCCGTGGTGCTGACGGCGACGCTGCCGCGCTTCCTGCTGAACGGCGACAAGGGCACGATGAGCTTCGACCTCGACAATGTCGAGGGTGCAGCGGGCGATTACAGCATCAGCGTCAAGACCTCGGGTCCGGTGAAGGTGACCGGCAATCCGGCGACGACCGTAAAACTCGCGGCCAAG
>JAQSDT010000601.1 GCA_029946075.1 bacterium
CCGGTTCTTCGAACGGAACAGGGTTCCGACCCGGTCTATCGTCAAATCAAGCGACATTGCCAATCACCGTGATCTCACGACCCCGGTCCCCAGAAAGGCCGTATCGAACCCCCGACCGCCATGCACCCGACGCATACTTAGGGTAGCAACGGATTTCATCGCAAGGCAACAGCAAATCCTGCGCCGTCGCCGCTGGACGTCGTCCGCCGAGGCAGTCCGCCACCCTAGCCAACGAACAGGGCATCGTCATTTGACCAGACCAGATTTAATAAAGTCTCTACAGTCTAGATAGTTAGCTGGGGCTCTGTCGCCGTGCGTGCAAGGCTGCGCCGGCCCGGTCGCGGGCTTGTGAAGGGGCGGGGCGCCGCGCTGCCACGGCCACGAAATTCAGTGGATTTCAGTGGATAGAGACACGGAATACGCGAGCGGCGTTGAACAGCTCCCGCAAACCCCCGGGCCAAGCATTGCCGGGAGGTTCTCCCGTCCCTGTTGCGCCGCTAACGCTGACCTCACGCGGCGTCCGGTCCAGCCGGCAGCTTGCCACCGGTGCCGGTACCGCTATATCGGCGTTACCATTGATCCATTGGGCCTTCGCATGACCTCTGACACCACCACCGCCCCCGAATCCCAGCCGTTTCAGGCCGAAGTCGCCGAACTCCTGAACCTGATGGTGCACTCGGTCTATTCGGAGACCGACATCTTCCTGCGTGAGCTGATTTCCAACGCGTCGGACGCCTGCGACAAGCTGCGCTACGAGGCGATCTCGGCGCCGGACCTGATGGGCGACGGTGCGCCACCCGAAATCCGCATCGTGCCGAACAAGACGGCCAACACGCTGTCGGTCGTCGACAACGGCATCGGCATGGACCGTCAGGAACTGATCGACAATCTCGGCACCATCGCGCGCTCCGGTACCAAGTCGTTCCTCTCGCGCCTTGCCGAAGCCAGGGACGGCACCAATCTGATCGGCCAGTTCGGCGTCGGCTTCTATGCGGCGTTCATGGTGGCCGAGCGCATCGTCGTCACGTCCCGGCACGCCGGCTCGGACCAGGTGTTCGTCTGGTCGTCGGCAGGCGGCAGCGGCTTCGAGATCGCGCAAGGAACCGAGGAGGACGCCGCCCGCGTCGCGCGCGGTACCGAGATCGTGCTGCATTTGAAAGCCGACGCGGCGAAATATCTCGAAGCCCACGAGATCGAGCGCATCGTCCGCGCCTGGTCCGACAACATCCAGTTTCCGATCCTGCTGGTGCCGGAAGAGGGCGAGCCGCGCCAGATCAATTCGGCCAGCGCGCTGTGGCAGCGGCCGAAATCCGAACTGACGCCGGAAGATTACAAGCAGGCCTATCAGCAGATCGCCGGCGCCTTCGACGACCCCGCGATGACGCTGCATTACCGGGCCGAAGGCCGCCAATCCTATGCGGTGCTGCTGTTTGCGCCCTCCGCAAAACCGTTCGATCTGTTCGACCAGGCGCGCAAGGGCAAGGTGAAGCTCTACGTCCGCCGCGTCTTCATCGCCGACGACGCCGATATCCTGCCGGCCTATCTGCGCTTCGTCCGCGGCGTGATCGACAGCGAGGATCTGCCGCTCAACATCTCCCGCGAGATGCTGCAGAATAACCCGCAGCTCGCGCAGATCCGCAAGGCCGTCACCACGCGCGTGATCTCCGAGCTGGAATCGCTCGGCGACAAGGAGCCGGAGATCTTTGCGAAAATCTGGGATGCGTTCGGTCCCGTGATCAAGGAAGGCATCTGGGAGGATTTCGAGCGGCGCGAAAAGCTGCTCGGCCTGTCGCGCTTCACCACGACCTCGGGCGAGAAGCGTTCGCTCAAGCAATATGTCGAGGACATCAAGCCGAACCAGACCGACATCTATTACCTCACCGGCGACAGCGTCGAACGGCTGAAGTCGAATCCGAAACTGGAATCGGCCACTGCGCGCGGCATCGAGGTGCTGCTGCTGATCGATCCCGTCGATGCGTTCTGGACCTCGGCGCCGCTCGATTTCGGCGGCAAGCCGCTCAAATCGCTGAGCCAGGGCGGCATCGATTTCGGCCTGATCCCGCTGCTCGACGACAAGGCGGGCGACGAGAACGATGAATCCGGCGCCGACGAGGCGATGACGATCGCGGTCATCAAGGACGCGCTCGGCGAACGCGTCTCGGATGTCCGCGCCTCGCAGCGGCTGACGTCGAGCGCGTCGTGCCTCGTTGCCGGCGGCGGCGCGCATGACCGCATGCTGGAACGGCTGCTGGCGATGCAGAACAAGGCGCCGGCCACCAAGCCCGTCCTCGACATCAATCTGCGCCACCCGCTGGTCGCGGCGATCGCCGGCAACAAGGAGGCCGCCCGCGACCTGTCGCTGCTGCTGCTGGAGCAGGCGCAGATCCTCGACGGCGAATTGCCCGACGATCCCGCTGGCTTTGCCGGCAGGCTCAATCAGCTGGTGCTGCGCGGGCTCGCGCAAGGGTAGGGCGATCTGTCGCGACAACCGGTTTCCGGATGGTGCGTATCTGCTAGATGATGCGGGGAAGCGGGGGGATTGCGCACGCCGATGACAGCGACTGACGGCACCGACATCTTCTACGGATCGATCCCGGTCTTTCGTGGCTTTACCAGCCTGATGGACCCGGCGATGTATGCGCCATTGCCGGACGAGTGGACCGTCGGCGTCGCCGATATCGTCGAATCCACCAGGGCCATCGCCAACCAGCGCTACAAGGCCGTGAACATGGCCGGTGCGTCCGTCATCGCCGCCGTCACCAATGCGCTCGAGGGCAGGGAATTTCCGTTCGTGTTCGGCGGCGACGGCGCCCGCGTTTCA
>JAQSDT010000602.1 GCA_029946075.1 bacterium
CGGGAGCCGTGATCGGACTCGTGGAAACTGTACAGCGCCGCGCGGTTGACGCCGAACAGTCGCGATTGGCGACCGGCCGCTTCCAGCCGGTCGAGATCGATCAGCAGGCTCATGACGCGATAGTGGAAACGATGGCCCATCGGCTTCAGCCGGGCATGCATGACCTCGCCGACATAGAGCGAGGCCGCAGCCGTTTCCAATATGGCTGGGCGTTCGACCATGGTCATTCCGCAGCTTCCGCCAGCTCCGGCCGCAGCTCGCGCCAGGGCGCGACCGCTCCCAGCGCTTCCGCCACCGCAAGGCCGGATCGTAGTCCATCCTCGTGGAATCCGTAACCGGTCCATGCGCCGCAGAACCATGTGTGGCGGCGGCCCTGGATTTCCGGGAGGCGCTTCTGCGCCGCAAAGGCCGCGACGTTGTATTGCGGATGCTCGAACTGGTATTTGCCGAACGTCAGCGCCGGATCGGGCGCGATCGGCGGGTTGAGACTGACGAACAGAGGTTTGTCGTCGGCGATGCCCTGCAGCGGGTTCATCCAGTAGGTGACGGAGACGTCGTTCTCGACGTTCCCCCGGCGCGGCCAGCGCAGGAAATTCCACGCCGCCCAGGCGCGCTTGCGTTTCGGCATCAGCCCGGGATCGCGGTGCAAATAGACCGTATTCGAGGAATAGCCGATCGCGCCGAGAATTTCGCGCTCGCGCTGGTCGGCATCCGACAGCATTGCCAGGGTTTGATCGCTGTGCGAGGCGATGACGACGTGATCATAGGCCTCGGACTTGCCGTGGCTGTCATGGATCACGACGCCATGGCCGTTACGCTCGATCGCCGTGACGGCGCAGCCGAGCCGGATGCGGTCGCGGAAACCAGCCGTGAGTTTCTCGACATAGTGCCGGCTTCCGCCTTTTACCGTGCGCCAGACCGGGCGGTCATATTGCAGCAGCCGATGATTGGCGAAGAACGCCACGAAATTCTCGGCCGGAAAATCCATGATCTCGCTCGACGGCGCCGACCAGATCGCAGCGCCCATCGGGGCGAGGTAATCGGTCAGCAGGCGCGGGGCGAAGTGACGGGTGCGGAAATATTGCCCCAGCGTCAGCCCGGCGAGTTTGCCTTTGGCGTAGTCCTGCATGCTCTGCTGGTTGAAGGTCAGGATGTCGCGAAGCATCCAGAGATAGGAGGGCGAGAGCAGGTTGCGCGGCTGCGCGAACAGCCCGCAGGCCGTCTCGAACCAGTTGTTGCCGCCGCCGCGCCATTCGAAGCGGCCGGTATCGGCCGTCACCGCGAAGCTCATGTTGCTGTCGACGGTCTCGACGCCGAGATGGGCGAACAGCGCGGTCAGGTCCGGGTAGTTCAGCTCGTTGTAGACGATGAAACCGATATCGACATCGATCGGCGTGCCGTCATAATCGACGCGCACGGTGTGGCTGTGTCCGCCGGGACGGAGTTCACGGTCGTAAACGGTGACCGGATAATGCTTCGACAAGGTCCAAGCTGCGGCGTTGCCACTGATTCCCGTTCCGACCACCGCGACCCGCATTTCGTCCCTCCGCTGCACCCTCTGAGATACGGGGGGTGGTTCCCGGAGTTTCAAATCGGCCTTCTGAGCGGCAGCGTTGCGGGGGAGCCGGATGGCCCGTCAGAACAGGGGAAAAGCCTCATGAAATCTTCGTAAGATTCGGAGGCTTTCGCAACCGGTCGAAGTGGTTCCAAGGCCTGTAAAATAAGGACAAGTCGGCTTTTTTGCTTTCCATTCGGCTTGCATCGGCGCAACTGTCCGAAAGACGCGCAGGACTGTGCGCACCCTGATCCCAAGGCTAGGATCAAGGCCAGGATGAGGTCAGGGTTCCAGAGAAAGCGTCACCCCGTGTACGTCTCGCAGGTCACCGTCAACAGCGTTCGTGCGCCGGGCCAGGGCTTGCCCGGTGGAGAACGGGTGTGACCCGGCGAATCCCGACTGCCGCGGCCATTCGATGGCTTGCCCGCGAAACCGGCCTTCGAAGGCTTGCACGGTTTTTGGCCGTCACGAGCCTCGTTGCGAGTTCCGCCGGCTGCATCCTGACCAAGGATATTCCGGACCCGGCGCTCGACGTGCCCGACGGCTACAAGGCTGCGCGGCTGACCGCAGCCCAGGATGCGCCTCCGACGCTCGACTGGTGGCGCGGTTTTCGTTCCAGGGAACTGACCGTGCTGATGGAGGAGGCGCAGACCGTCAACCTCGATATCGCGGCGGCGACCGCGCGGTTCAGGCAGGCGGATGCGCAAGCGCGGATCACCGGCGCGGCGCTGCTCCCCACCCTCAGCGGCACCGGTTCGGAAACCTATTCGCGTACCTCCGGCTCGAGTTCGAGCGGGCTGACCAATGGCGGGCGTGAGGTGGTCAATTATTCGTCCTCGCTCAGCGCCAGCTATGAGCTGGATTTCTGGGGCAAGAACCGCGACGCCGCGCATGCCGCCGTAGGAACCGCTGTTGCCAACCGGTTCGATCGCGACGTCGTTGCGCTGACGACGCTGACGACGGTTGCGAACGCCTATTTCCAGGTGCTGGCCGCGCAGGACCGGATCCGGACCGCCCAGCGCAACATCGCCAGCGCCACGCGCATCCTCGACGCGATCAAGCAGCGGCTGCAGGCCGGCACCGGCAACGATCTCGACGTCGCACAGCAGGAAAGCGTGCTGGCCAACCAGCGCGCGCTGGTGCCGCCGCTGCGGCAGACGCTCGACCAGAACATCAACGCGCTGGCGATTCTGGTGGCGCGGCCGCCGGAAGCCGTGCGCGTCATCGGCGGCTCGCTGAGCCAGATCGCCACGCCGCGCGTCGCG
>JAQSDT010000603.1 GCA_029946075.1 bacterium
GACAACGATCCGGCGGGCGATGGTGCGGTGGCAGGACTGTTCGACAGGGCGCAGTCGGCCGGGATCGAGGCGATCGTGCTGTCGCCGCAGTGTGGAGATTTCAACGAGGATTTGCGGAATTCTGACATCAACGCGCTACGTGCAGCGTTGCGCATCCAGCTCGCCCCGGAGGACGTTGGCCGGTTCTTGAGCACGGGGGTTTAGACCGGAGTAGGGGATCAGGCTGGTGCTCCGCCCTGACGAGGTGCCATCGACCTCGGAGCTTCCTTGTTGGCGGAGAGGACCGCGCCCACGGCCTTCTTGAGAGGGCGACCCTGCGGCAAGCGGTCCGGCCACGCAATGGCGTACGCCGACTATTTTCCGTCGCGCCCTAAAAGGGCGCTTTACATCGCGAGGCAAAATAGCCGGCTCCCGCCATCCTCCGCTGCGCTACGGCCGCTGTCGCTCCGCTCGGCGGTGCAGGTCCGGTCCGCCCGCCGCCTTTCGTCGCCATGAAGGCCGCGATGGGCGCGGCCGATCCGACAAAAAGGATGCCACCATGACGATCGACCACGACGAACAGGCCTATGAACCGCCGCAGGCGACATCCCCGACCGATCACATCCTCAACCAGCTCCAGCTCCACGGCTATCGCCCCTTCCAGGACGAGCCCGACCCGAGACCGCTGCCGGAAGTCCGTACCGTCACCGGTGCCGTCGCCGACATCTTCGATGCACTCACCGCGACTTTGAGCGAAACTCGCCTCGAACCCGACCTAGAGGACCTGCTGTGGTCGACCGTCAATCTCTTCCACCGTGCCAACGAGCGGGTCGAACGCGAACTCGACGACAATGAGCAGGCGCAAAAGCGCAGCCAACGCGACCAGGATGGTTCCGAAATCCGCTCGGTCGAACTGGAGCGTCTCACCGCCGAGGGCATGAGTTTGATCGAACGCCGCGATGTCATGGAACTCTTCCGCGACCAGGCCGCCGAACACTTCGCCCGCCAGACCGGATCGCACTGGCACCCGCGCAGCGGTTCGAAGGTCAACCATCGTGCTCTGACTTCCGCCGTCATCGACAGCCGTGACTTCCTCGCCGCCAGGCGCCGGGCTGACACCGAACTCATGTTGCCTCCCGGGCCGAAGATCGCCTTCACCGGCGGGCTCAACTTTAACGATCACCGCCTGATCTGGGACAAGCTCGATCAGGTCCATGCCAAGCACGCGGACATGGTGCTGCTGCACGGCGGTTCGCCGAAGGGCGCCGAGCGTATCGCCGCCCGCTGGGCCGACCACCGCAAGGTTCCGCAAATCGCCTTCAAACCTGATTGGACCAAACACGCCAAGGCAGCCCCCTTCAAACGCAACGATCAGGTGCTCGATGTGCTGCCGATCGGTGTCATCGTCTTCCCCGGTACCGGCATTCAGGAGAACCTGGCCGACAAGGCACGGAAGCTCGGCATCCCCGTCTGGAAATTCGGCAACGGCGGCGCGTGAGCGCCGCCCTATCCCCAGTTGAAATGCTATCCATCGAACCTGCAGAGCGGCAATTTCCGCTCTGCACCACAATAGCGACCGGGCCGAACGCGCTAACTCCGCTTGTTGGGCCCTGAGGCTTGGCCAGTCTGACCGCGAGGGATTCCAAATGTGCGCGGGATCGACTATCATGCGGCCGCGCCGTGGTGGTGGTGGAAGGCGCGACCCCTGCAAACCCTGTCACGGGAGCCATCACCATGCTCATTGTCGGCATTCTTCTCAACGTCGTCGGACTCGGTGTCCTATGTTGGGCACTGTTCACGCTTGCTGTTCATGCGTTCCCGGTTTTCGTCGGCCTTACCGCAGGGATCTATTCATTTCAGATTGGGATGGGTCCGTTTGGAGCCATCGTCATTGGTTTCATCGTGGCTGGTTTTACACTCGTTCTCGGGCGGTACGCCTTTTCCGTCTCGGGCAGTCCCGTTGTCCGCCTTCTCATTGGGCTGTTATTCGCAGTTCCGGCGGCACGCGCCGGGTATGATGTGACCCTTGCCCTTTCGCACATCGGCATTCCCTCGGAATGGTGGCGGGAGTCGTTCGCTGTGCTTGGCGCCATCGCCATCGGGAGCACCGCCTGGGCGCGCGTATCGACGCTGGCCGACCCCGCTCTTAGACCGGATGTTACACTCGGCCCCATTCAGCCGCCGAATGGAGCGACGACCGCGGGAGGGTGACTCTACGTGTCTATCGTCGTTCGGTTGGGATCAGCGCGGATACATGACCGCGACATCGCAGTCCCTCTCACACTTCGATTGAGCCGGGCGATCTCGTCGGCCAACTACGATCCGGTGTGTCGCTGCGTCTGCGTTGTCTTCTGTCTGCTCGGCGACAACGCGGTCGCCCTTCTGTACGCTAGGTTTTCTCTTCCTTCGCCGGGAATGCGCGGCTTCTTGTGTGGGCCGATCGATAGCTGGCACGTCTCCTAAATGCTGTTCAGCGCAGCGAGCACCGAGCCTTTCATTGGCTTGATCTGGCCGAAGGCCGGCTGCGCCTCGATCGCCTGAACCGCAACGGCGGCGGTGAGACTTTCTTCCCCTGGGCTTCGCCCATTCCTCGCGGGGCAAGAAAGTCTCACCGCCGCCATCCTCCGCTGCGCTTCGGCCCGAGCGGGTGCGGCGTCGATCGCCTTCGGCTTTCAGATCGCCATCGAGGCCGCGGTGGTCGCGGAGCTCGAAAACAGCAAGGAGAAGTGACATGGCTAACATCGGCTCATTCAAGAAATCCGGCCAGGAATTCCAGGGCGAGATCGTCACCCTGAGCCTCCAGACCAAGGGCGTCCGCATCGTCCCCGAGGCAGACCG
>JAQSDT010000604.1 GCA_029946075.1 bacterium
CTTCATCTGCCGCAGCTTGACGAAGATGGTGCATCCCGGCGCCGTGCGCGGCGTGTGACGGCTGCCCGGCGGGTTGCGCACATAGGTGCCCTCGCCATAGTCGCCATGCTCGTCGGAGAACACGCCGGAGAGGACGAGAAACTCCTCGCCGAGGGCATGCTGATGCGCGGGAAAGGCGCTGCCCGCGGCGTAGCGCACCAGCGAGGTCGCCCGCGCGACTTCGCCGCCGATGCGGTCGAGCAGACGCCGCTCGACGCCGGCTTGCGGCGAAGCGATCCAGGGCAGCGTGCCGGTTGCGATCACCACCCGTTGCGTGAAATCGGCGTTGACGAGTTCTTGTGACACTATTTCCTCCCTAGAAGCGTTCGGAAAACGGTCGCAGGTCCATCTCGTGGGACCATGCCGACGGATGTTGAGACGTGAGACCGAGATAGGTTTGCGCGATCGCGCTTCCTTTCATGCGGCCGGAGGGCGAAGCCCCGAACCGTGCGTCGGTCTGCGGCGCGTCGATCAGGCCGTCGAGCACGACATGCGCGACGTGAACGCCTTTCGGGCCGTATTCGCGTGCCAGCGATTGCGCGAGGCCGCGCAATGCAAATTTGGCGGAAGCGAATGCGGAGAAATTCGCCGCGCCGCGCAGCCCGGCGGTGGCGCCGGTCAGGATGACGGTGCCATGCCCGCGCGCGGCCATGTGCGGAATGACCGCTTGAATCGAAATCATCGCGCCGAGGCAGATGACGCGCCATGCCTGTTCGAATGCGGCCGCATCGGTTTGCTCGAACGGCTTGATGTCGAGGAAGTGGGCGTTGTGAACCAGCACCTCGATGTCGCCGGCATGGGGCGCGATGGCGTCGGAGACGGCGGCGGGTTGCGTGAGATCGCAGGTGAGATGGGTGTATCTGCCGCCTGCCTGCGCGACCCGCTGCGTCAGCTGCTCGGTGGATTTTCCGGTGCGGGAGAGCCCCACCACATCGTAGCCCGCCTGGGCAAAGGTCCCGGCGATATCGGCGCCGAGACCTGCTGCTGCGCCGGTCAGAAGCAGGGTGCGCCGGCTCAGGCGGGCCATGACCGTCAGATCCAGCGCAGCACGCTGAGCAGAACGACGATCTGCGCTCCCCAGCCGACCGCAAATGCAAGCGTGCGCACGACGGGGACACCGCCGACGTAGACGAAGAAATGGATCAGGCGCGCAAAGAAATACACCACCACCGCGGCTTTGGTGGCCGGGGTCGAGATGCCGAGGACATGGGCGGCCAATACCGCCGGCACGATGATGGCGAGATTCTCGATGGCGTTATGGTGCGCCTTGATCGCGCGCTGGGCCCACAGCGAATGCGGTCCGCCGCCTTCCGGCTGCGTATCCGAAAGCGCCGGCCAGATGCCGCGAACGGCGAGGCGGTCGAGAATGTACGGCACCCAGAACAACGCGGTCATGAGTACGGTCAAGATCAGCCAATAAAGTTCTGTGGTCACGGTCCAACCCCTGTATGAGAAGCAACGTCGGGTCTATCTACCTACTAGTAGGTAAAGTCAATAGGCGCGGCAAGACGCCCTCCGGCCCGGCAGGCGGGCGCAGGTCTTGATCAGCCGGAATGGAAGGGAATCAGCGCCCGGTCGAGCCGAAGCCGCCGCTGCCGCGATCGGTTTCCGACAGCGACGCGACCTCGACGAGCTGCGCCTGCACGACGGGCGCGATCACCATCTGCGCGATGCGTTCGCCGCGCAGAATCGGAAACGGCGCGGCGCCATGGTTGATCAGCAGCACGTTGATCTCGCCGCGATAGTCTGCGTCCACCGTGCCCGGCGAATTGAGCACGGTGATGCCGTGCTTGGCGGCGAGGCCGGAGCGCGGCCGCACCTGCGCCTCATAGCCCGAAGGCAGCGCGATCGTCAGTCCGGTCGGCACCATCGCATACTGGCCCGGCTGCAAGACCAGCGGCGTGTCTGATGGAACGGCGGCGAGCAGGTCGAGCCCGGCGGCATCCGCGCTTTGATAGGCCGGGAGCGCGAGGCCTTCGGCGTGCGGCAACTGGCGAATGTCGATCTTCACGGTCGTGCTCACGAATTTGTCCCTGCTTCGTCGGCAATGCGCGCCACCAGCCGGGTGGCGACCTGTTCCTTGGTCATGACAGGCCAGGAGTCCACGTGGATCTCGCCGCCGTCGCGCGTCAACAGATGCACGGTGTTGCGATCGCCGCCCATCACGCCGGTCGCGGGCGAGACGTCGTTGGCGACGATCCAGTCGCAGCCCTTGCGCGCGATCTTGGCCTTGGCGTTGTCGATCAGATGCTCGGTCTCGGCGGCAAAGCCGATCACCAGCGGCGGACGCTTGTCGGTCAGCCTGGAGATCGTCGCCAGAATATCGGGGTTTTCGACCAGTTGCAGCGGCGGCATGCCGGCCGATGTTTTTTTCAGCTTCTGCTCGCCCTCGCTGGCGACGCGCCAGTCGGCAACGGCGGCAGCGAAGATCGCGATATCCGCCGGCAGGGCGGCTTGCACCTTCTGCAGCATGTCGCGCGCCGATTCGACGCGGATGACATTGACGCCGGCGGGATCGCGCAGTTCGACCGGGCCGGATACCAGCGTCACGTCGGCGCCCGCGGCCTGCGCCGCAGCCGCGATGGCAAAGCCCTGTTTGCCGGACGAGCGATTGGCGATGTAGCGCACGGGATCGATCGGCTCATGCGTCGGGCCTGCCGTGATCAGCACGCGCTTGCCCGCGAGCGGGCGCGGCTGCGGCGGGCGCAGCAGGTCGACGGCGGCTGCGGCGATCTCGACCGCTTCCGACATGCGCCCGACGCCGGCCTCGTTGGA
>JAQSDT010000605.1 GCA_029946075.1 bacterium
GGTCTTGTAGCCCTCGAAGGCCTGGTGCCATTGCGCGTCGGTGAGCGGCGGCAAAGTCCCAGTGACCGGCTTCCACTCCACGATCGACAGACCGGATTCGGTCAGCCGCGTCGCGCCACCGACCAGCACCATGATCGCAATCAGGGCTGCGACCGAAACCAGCCACCATTTGACGGCGGCGGGCATCAGGGCGTTTTGGGCGGAATTACCGGTCATTGGACCCGTCGGGGAAGCCATGCTTGATTGAATTGACGGGCCCCTTATAGTCCGCCGCTTCCTGCACGCAACCCGCCACGAGCATCACATATCCGCCATGACGATACGCACCCGCAAATTCCTCGGAACCATCGCGCTGCTGGTTCTGGTCGTGGTGTGGTCGCTGCTGGGAATGACGATTGCCCAGACGCCCTGGCTGGCGAGTTCAGGCCTGCTGCAGTCGATTTTCTACGTCGTGGCCGGCCTCGGCTGGGTGCTGCCGGCGATGCCGATCGTCAGCTGGATGTCGCGGCCGGATCGGGCCGCCTAGAGCCAGTTGTCTCTTGTCGGCGCGACCGGCGGGAACATCATCCCCGACAACATCACGCGCATCATGCGCAGCGATTTCTGCCGCCCGTCCCAGGCGATCCGCGGCAGCGCGTGCAGATTGGTATAGCCCTTGGCCTCGACGACGCCGGCGATGGACGATACCGCGCTTGAAAACCCCGCTTCCTGCGCCATGACGACGTGTTCGCGGCGCCAGCTCTCCCTGTCGCCGAACGGATAGGCAAAATGCCTGACGTTGCGGCGAAAGGCGGCCTCTGCGACCGCCTTGCCCATCGTCATCTCGCGCAATGCGTCCGCCTCTTTCAGGTTCGACAGCACCGGATAATTCACCGTGGCGCTGCCGATCGTCACCAGCGGATCGGCCGCGAGTTTGGCCAGATCGTCCCAATCCATCGACGCCTCGCGCGACAGCGCCGCCAGATCGACCGAATAACGCTTGCAGAGATCGTTGATCGCAAACGACAGCTCCGGCGGCGACAGCGCGCGCATCCAGCTCGACAGGAATTCGAACGTATCGTGCTTGTCCGCGGTATCGCCGGCGCTGAAATGCCGTTCCTTGCGATCGATCACCAGGCTGATGCGGCGTTCGCGCGCGATCATGTCTTCCAGCGCAAGCCACCACGCTTCGCCGAGCCCGTCGGGAAACGCCGTCGGCAGATAGACCGCAAAGGGCACGCCGTGTTTTGCCAGCACCGGATAGGCCGAGGTGAAGACGTCCTTGCTGCCGCCGTCGAAGGTCAGGCAGACGAACCGGTTGTGCCGCGGCAGCGTCACCGCCCGCTGACAGGCTTCGTCCAGCGTGACGACATCGTATTTCCAGCGCTTCAACGCCCGAATGGTGCGGTCGAGAAATCGCGGGGTGATTTCGTGCGGCTTGTTCGGCTGGAATCGGCCGGAACGGCTGGCGCGCACGTTAGCGAACCGCAGGATAACGCCGGCGCCGCCGTTGTGTCGCTGCCTCAGCCGGAACCAGCCGCTGAACCAGGCGAGCTCCATCACCGCTCGCTGCAGAATGCCGATCTCCGACGCCAACGTCCCGCCCCCACCTGCCGGCGCACCTGCGCCGGAGCGGCGCGATTGTTATTACTCTTTGTTGACATTTCCCTGCGAAGGTCAGGCCCAAACCTGAAATCGTGAAACAATTTCATATAACACGGGCTCTGCGATGACCATGGCTGCCGCGATTGACGACCGGACGGCGAATGGGTGGTCGAAGGCGAGCCGCATCGCCGGCATCGATATCGCTCACGATCTCGCCTCCGCCGAAGCGATCTGGCGCGGGCTGGAAAACGAGCAGTCCTCGTACACGCCCTATCAGCGTTATGGCTTCGTCCATGCGTGGCAGAGCCAGGTCGGCGGACACGAAGGCCTCTCGCCGTTCATCGTCACGGCCTTTGACGCGGAACGGCGTCCGCTGCTGCTGCTGCCGCTCGCACTCAGGAACGTCTACGGCGCCCGCTGCGCCGGTTTCATGGGCGGCAAGCATTCCACCTTCAACATGGCGCTGTTCGATCGCGATTTTGCCATCAGCGCCACGCAGGGCGATATGGAAGCCCTGATCGCGGCAATATCCCGGCGAGCCGAAGCCGACGTGCTCGCGCTGCATCAGCAGCCGCTGATCTGGCGCGACCTGCCCAACCCGCTCGCGCTGCTGCAGCATCAACCCTCGGCCAACGACTGCCCGTTGCTGAAGCTGCAACCGGGCGCCGCGCCCGCTGACCTGATCAGCAATTCGTTCCGGCGCCGCCTCAAGGGCAAGGAACGCAAGCTGCAGCCGCTGCCCGGCTATCGCTATCACATCGCCTCGACGGAGGCCGACATCGCGCGGCTGCTGGACTGGTTCTTCCGGATCAAGCCGCTGCGGATGGCCGAACAGAAACTGCCCAACGTCTTTGCCGATCCCGGCATCGAGGATTTCATCCGCAGCGCCTGTACGACACCGCTTGCGGACGGCAAGCACGTCATCGACATCCACGCGCTGGAATGCGACGAGGAAGTGATCGCGATCTTCGCCGGCGTCGCCGACGGCAACCGCTTCTCGATGATGTTCAACACCTACACGATGTCGCCGAGCTCGAAATACAGCCCCGGGCTGATCCTGATGCGCGACATCGTCGACCATTATGCCGGCCAGGACTATCGCGCCTTCGATCTCGGCATCGGCTCGGACGACTACAAGCGACTGTTCTGCAAGGACGACGAGCCGATCTTCGACAGCTTCATTCCGCTGAGCTCGCGCGGCAAACTCGCCGCCGGCGTGATGTCGGGCC
>JAQSDT010000606.1 GCA_029946075.1 bacterium
GGATGCTCCTGCCAGTCGGTGCGGCCTTGCGGCGCATCGCCATCGCGGCGCTGGCGCGGGCGGTCGAATTTCGGACGATCCTCGCGGTCGCGCGAAAAGCGCGGACGCTCGTCGCCACCACGCTCGTCGCGGTTGAAGCGCGGCTTGTCGAAGCTGCGCGCGCCGTCACGGGCGGGACGGGAATCGCGATCACCGCGGTCTTCACGCTTCTGCCACGGCTTCGACTCGCCGCGATCGGGGCGGTCGCCAAAATCCTTGCGCGGGCCGCGATCAGGGCGATCGCCAAAGCTTTTTCGCGGGCCACGGTCGGGCGCGCCGCGGGAAAACTTCTTGTCGCCGCCGAATTTTCGCTCAGGCCGATCCCCACGGGGACGATCGCCGTCGCGCGGCGGCCGGGCGCTGAACGGACGGTCGCCGCGCGGACGGTCGCCGTCCTTGCGAAAGCCTTCGCCGCGCGGCGTATAGGGCCGCTTCTCGCCGCCGCCTTCGCGCGGGGTGTAGGGCTTCTTGTCGCCGAACTTCCGATCGGAAAAACGTCCAGCAGGACGAGCATCGCCACGATCGCCAGGGTCGCTCTTGCGATCCCTGCGCGGCGGACGGTCGTCGCGGTTGAAATTCGGGCGGTCACCGCGCGGCGTATACGGGCGCTTCTCGCCGTCACGATCCCCACGCGGCTTGAACGAACGCTTCTCACCGTCGCCGTCGCGCGGCGGGCGTGCCGAAAACGGCCGATCGCCGCGGGGACGCGGTGCGTCGCCATAGTCCCGGCGCGGCGGACGGTCGTCGCCATCCCGCTTGCCGGCATAAGGCTTCCCACCGCCGGCATACGGCTTCTTGCCGAACGATTTCGCGCCGTCGGATTTACCAGCGTAGGGACGGCGCTCGCCGTCACCATCGCCCTTGCCGGCGAAACCACGCTTGGCGAATTTCTTCTCCGGGCCCCGCGCAGCCCCCGAACGGCCTTTGCCGCCGCCGGGCCGGTCACGCCGGCCGCGGGAATCATTGTTTTTGTCATTGTCGCGGGGCATGAAATGTCTCTCGGTACAGGTAATGGGTATCAGGCTGGTGCGGATGGGCTGTCAAAGCGATAACGCGCGCGCGCTTGGCTCAAGGCGCATTCTCACGCAAAACCGGCATCCACGTTTGCTGAAGGCGGCTCTCTTAGCAGGTTTCTTCCGATGATACGAGGCATGACTGCCCCTTCTTTCATGGATTTGGCCCTGAAAACGGCCGAAAACGCCGGAAAAGCCGGCGAAGTCCCGATCGGATGCGTCATCGTCCGGGGGTTCGAGGTGATCGCCACCGCCGGTAACCGCACCCTGACCGACCGCGATCCGACCGCGCATGCCGAAATCCTCGCGATCCGCCAGGCCGCCGAGGCGATCGGGACGGAGCGGCTGGTGGATTGCGACCTCTATGTCACGCTGGAGCCCTGCACGATGTGCGCCGGCGCGATCTCATTCGCGCGGATCCGCCGGCTGTATTACGGCGCCGCCGATCCCAAGGGCGGCGCGGTGGATTCCGGCGTGCGGTTCTTCGCCCAGCCGACCTGCCATCACGTGCCGGAGGTGTATTCGGCCGTCGGCGAGACCGAGGCCGCGACGCTGCTGCGGGATTTCTTCAAGGTGCGGAGGTAGGGCTCGTTCAACCGTCATTGCGAGCGAAGCGAAGCAATCCATTCCTCGGCATCGGGATAGATGGATTGCTTCGCTTCGCTCGCAATGACGTGGAGGGTTCGGTGGCGGGTCACCCCCGCGTCAGAAATTCCAGCAACAGCTTCGCCGTCACGTCCGGATTCTCCTCGGTGAGAAAATGCCCGGAATCCACCGGCGCGCCTTCCACCTTCGTTGCCCATTTCTTCCACGTATCGAGCGGCGTGGTCGCGGCTGACGCCACGCCGGCATCGCCCCACAGCGCCAGCATCGGGATCGGGATCTTGTTGCCGGCGTCGAGATCGGCCTTGTCGATCTCGTAATCGGCATAGGCGCCGGCGCGGTAATCCTCGCACATCGCATGAATGCGCGCGGGATCGCGGAACGGCGCGAGATAATGCTCCAGCGCACGCGGATCAATCGAGTCCAGCGTTTTCGTCTTCGTCTGGCTCGCCATCTTCTGCCTGAGGAAGAACTCTCCATTGCTGCCGACCAGCGTCTCCGGCAGCGGATCGGGCTGCGCCAGGAACGCCCAGTGGTAGATCTTGAGCGCGGAGAGCCGGTTCAGTTTCTCCCAGTAATCATAGGTCGGCGCGATATCGAGCACGGCGAGCTTCGACAGCCGGCCTGGATGATCGAGCGCCAGCCGGTACGACACCCGGCCACCGCGGTCGTGACCGGCGAGCGCGAAATGGACGTGGCCGAGCTGCTCCATCGCCTCGACCATCGCTTTTGCCATCGCGCGCTTGGTGTAGGGCGTGTGGTTCGCGTCGCTGCGGGGCATGTCCGACCAGCCGTAGCCAGGCAGGTCGGCAATGATCAGCGTGAACTTTTCCGCCAGTTGCGGCGCCACCCGGTGCCACATCACATGCGTCGATGAAAATCCGTGCAGCAGCAACAGCGGCGGCCCCTTGCCGCCGATGCGGGCAAAAATACGCCCCGACGAGGTGTTGATCCATTCGGAGGCATATCCGGGAAACAGATCGGCAAGATCGGGCATCGGTGCTCCTCGGCAGGCTGCGGCTGCTGCTTCAAACATTGTTTGGCATTGCCGCTGGCAGATCGCAGGTTTAAGCCATCCCCCAAGCCCGACCAAGAGAAACAACATTCGAGGAAACCAGCGATGTCGATCGATTTCGAAATTCCGGCCGAAGCCAAG
>JAQSDT010000607.1 GCA_029946075.1 bacterium
AACGCAAAGTGCGCTCTCCAATACCCCAAGGTTGGCGAGCGTTTCGAATGCCCGTGCCGCGCGACAATCAAGGTGAGACAGCAGCGTCAATCAGGATGAGACTGCGCCGGGGCTGGGTGGACGGAGCGAGGGCTTAGCCCGAGCGAAGGCCGGCCAGCCCCGGCGGCGCATTTTGCCTTTGGGGGAGATGCGGTCTGGCGGTCGTGAGCGACCGGGTAAGCTACTGGTTCTTCTCGCAATCGAGGGATCAGATATTGCCCGGCCTCCATATCACCGACCACCAGATGAGGCTGTACATGAGCTACCGAAAAACCCACGCCACGAGAGTTGCGGCCGCCAAGGCGGACTTCAGCAAGGCCACCGGCTACCGGATCGGGGCCGATCCGCGCCTTCCGTCGCAGAAGAAGGCACCGCGCGGCCGTCGCCGGCCTGATCCACTCGTCGACATCTGGGACAGCGAGGTTCTGCCGATCCTGAAGGCCAGCCCCGGGATCCGGGCCATCGCCGTGGTCGGGGAGATCCGGCGGCGCCATCCCGAGATCAGCCCGGGCATTCGGCGTACGCTGGAACGGCGCATGCGCACGTGGCGGGCGCTGGCCGGGCCCGAGCAGAATGTGATGTTCCGGCAGGACCACCCGCCCGGCCGCCTCGGCCTGTCCGACTTCACCGATACCATGGTGCTGGCCATCACGGTCGCCGGCGTCGTCCTGGAGCATCGGCTTTATCACTTCCGCCTGGCGTTCTCCGGCTTCGCCCACGCCCACGTCGTGTTGGGTGGCGAGAGCTTCGTTGCCCTCGCCGAGGGCCTGCAGAACGCCCTTTGGGCGCTTGGCGGCGTGCCGCTGGAGCATCGCAGCGACAGTCTGTCGGCTGCGTTCTGCAACCTGGATCGAGACGCGCAGGAAGACCTGACGCAGCGCTACCAGGGTCTCATGCGCCACTACGAGATGACGCCATCGCGCAACAATCCCGGCGTCGCCCACGAGAACGGATCGATTGAGAGCCCCCATGGCCATCTGAAGCGCGCCCTGGAAGATGCGTTGTTGCTGCGCGGCAGCCGCGACTTCGACACCCTCGACGCCTACCGCCGCTTCATCGACGAGATCGTCGGTCGGCAGAATGCTCACAACCGCAAGCGGATTGAGCTGGAACGGCCGCACCTCGCCGATCTGCCGAAGCGGCGGACGGCGGACTTCGAGGAGATGGTCGTCACCGTCACGTCGTCAGGCGGCTTCATCCTGCGGCGGGTGTTCTACACGGCGCCGTCGCGGTTGATCGGCCATTGCTTGCGTGTCCATCTCCATGACGATCGGCTCGAATGCTTCCTCGGCTCGACGCCGATGATGACATTGCCGCGCGGGCGCCAGCCCTCGGCCGACAAGAACGGTCACGTCGTCGACTACCGGCACGTGATCCATGCGTTGCGCAAAAAGCCGATGGCGCTGAACCATCTGGTCTATCGGGACCAGTTGTTCCCGCGCCCGGCCTACCGCCGCGCCTTCGAGGCGTTGTGCGCCGAGGTCAGCGACAAGCGCGCGTGCAAGGTGACGGTCGAGCTGTTGGCGTTGGCGCACGAGCGGACCTGCGAAGCCGAGCTGGCACAGGTGATCGACGCCGAACTCGATGACGGCCGGTTGCCCGATCTCACGGCGCTGAGCGAGCAGTTCGGGCCGAGCCCCGGCAGCATGCCGGTTGTCGCGGTCGATCTGGTGCCGCTCAGCATCTACGACGAGTTGGCGGTGGTCATAGCGGTGGCGTGTCGGCGACACGACGCTATCGCGCAGTCCTCCGGCCTCGAGGTGGCGGCATGACCAAATCGACCACCGTCGACGCGGCTCGCGTCGAACTGTTGCTCAGCGAACTGCGCCTGCCCGGCATCAAGCTGATGTGGGCCAGGCTCGCCGAGCAATCTGACAAGGAGGGCTGGCCGGCGGCCCGCTTCCTCGCCGCGATCGCCGAGCACGAAATGACGGATCGTGGCCGACGCCGCATGGAGCGCCATCTGTCGGAAGCGCGATTGCCTGCGGGCAAAACGCTCGCCACGTTCGACTTCGAGACCGTGCCGATGGTCTCGAAAGCTCAGGTGATGGCGCTGGCGTCCGGCAACGAATGGTTGGGCAAGGGCGCCAACATTCTGCTGTTTGGGCCACCCGGCGGCGGCAAGAGTCATCTATCATCCGCCATCGGACTTGCTCTGATCGAGAACGGCCGGCGCGTGTTCTTCGCACGCACCACCGATCTCGTGCAGCGGCTGCAGATCGCGCGGCGCGAGCTCGGACTGGAGAGCGCCATTGCCAAGCTCGACCGCTACGACCTGCTGATCCTCGACGACCTCGCCTACGTCACCAAGGATCAAGCCGAAACCAGCGTTCTGTTCGAGTTGATTGCTGCGCGTTACGAGCGACGATCCATGCTGATCACAGCCAACCAGCCATTCGGTGAATGGGGCAAGATCTTCCCGGACCAGGCCATGACGCTCGCCGCTATCGATCGCCTCGTTCATCATGCCACGATCCTGGAAATGAATGTCGAAAGCTATCGCCGCCGCGAAGCCCTCGACCGGAAACGCGGTCGCGGCCGGCCAGCAACCCACGCGACAATCGACAAAACACAAAGCGACGAAGACTGATTGACGCTCCGCGTCAATCAAAGCGCTTGCCAAGACATCGGCTGGCGTCAACTATCGATCCGCTCGGCTGCCTCGTCTCATCTTGATTGTCGCGCCGTTCTCATCCTGATTGTCGCGCTACAGTCCTGCCCGTGGTCACCCATGACAATGACATTAGCCTCACCTCCAGCCGACTCG
>JAQSDT010000608.1 GCA_029946075.1 bacterium
GCCCGCGATCGAGGCGCTGCGGCGGACCATGGAAAAGATCCATCGCGACCGCGGCATCGTCGTTTCGGTCAAGGCCGATCCGCAGGCGAAGTTCCGTGGCGAACGGCAGGACCTCGAGGAGATGGCCGGCAATCTGGCCGACAACGCCTGCAAATGGGCGGCCTCACAGGTCGTCATCGAGGTACTGGTCGAGCCACCCGGCGAGCCCGGCACCGCCCCGCGGCTGCGAATCATCGTCGACGACGATGGCCGCGGATTGTCGGCCGCCGAGCGGGCCCAGGTGGCCCGCCGCGGCCAGCGGCTGGACGAATCCAAGCCGGGTTCCGGGCTGGGGCTTTCCATCGTGGTCGATCTTGCCGCGCTCTATGGCGGAAGCCTGACGCTCGGCGACGCCCCGGTCGGCGGGTTGCGGGCGGAACTGGTGCTGCCGGGGGTATGATCCCGTTGCCCGCATGAATACGGTCGCCCGGCCCGAATAGCTGCATTGCAACCGATTTCGGTATTCCTAAACGGCTTCTTAACGCGCACACTTTTAGAATCACCGGCGGACGCATTTTGCCGTCCGCCAGACACAAGCATACCCGTAACCTCCGCATGAGCCAGACATCGACCGAGCGGCTGAGGGACTATCTCGCCCAGCTCCCGCCTCAGGCGCAGGCGCTGCTGATGCGGGAGTTCGAGCGCGCGATCGAACGCGGCGAAGACGTCGCCGTCGCCAATCTGGTGCTCGAACAATTGCGCAAGGTCGTGCGGGGCGCCGACGAGGACGACGAGGCCCGTCCGCGCACCGACGACCCGGCGCGGCTGCTGTTTCGGCCGCTCGAACCGTTCCTGGTCGAAAGCAATTTTCCGATGCGGGCCGGGCAGATCCGGCGCACGTCGCTGCAGCCGGTCTGGCAATGGCTGGCCCGCGACGGCGCGGCCGATGCGGCCCGCGCGTTCGAGGCGGCGCTCGCCGAGGTCAGGCAGAGCGGCGCGAGCGCCGGCCTGGAGACGGCCGTCCGCAAATTCCAGATGGCGGCCGCCGAAGCCATCGCCACGGTATCGACGCCGGTGGCGGGCGACGACAGGCAGCGCGCGCTTGCCCGGATCGGTCCGCCCAATGTCATCGAGGATCTGCTGGCGATCGGCGCCGTGCTGCGCGCCCGCGAGGCGCTGGATACGCTGGGTGGCCGGTTGCCGAGCCAGCTGCGGGTGTTCGCCGATTCCCAGATCGCGTCGATGACGTCGGCGCTCAGCGTCCCCTCGCTGCAAACGCCGCAATTGCTGCCATTCGCGCTGTCGCTGATCATGCAGCGGCTGGCCGCGCCCTGGCAGATCATCCGCCTCGCGATCAAGATGGCGGCGTCCGACGACGAGATCCGCGTGGCCGCTACGCCTTACGGTGTTGCGGTAACGATCGCGCTGCACGATCTTTCGTTTCTCGCGGCTTGCCTGCGGACCGATATCAGGCGCAGCCAGTTCGACAATGTCGGCGAGCAGTTGAAGATCCTGCATGATGGCGTGCGCGGCCTGCGCACCGAGCTGGACCTGCGCAACGATTCGTCCTGGGGACGGCAACTGACGTCGATCCGTGCCGAAATCTCCAACTCGCTGCAGTCGGAAATCGAGAGCGTGCCCGGCCGCGTTCGCCGCATCCTGCGCCAGCGTGCGGACAAGGACGTTGCGACTGCGCCGAAGATCGACGCTTCCGACGTCGAGGAGACCGCTGCGCTGATCGATTTCGTGGCGGTGTGCCGGACCTATGCCAGCGAACTCGCAATCAACGAGGTGACGCTGCGGACCTATTCCAACCTGCAGCACTATGTCGAGCAGTCTACCGAGGGGCTGGTGCAGGCGCTGCGCGGTGGCGACACCAAGGCGCGTGCCTACCGGCAGATGCAGGTCAAGGCGGCGATCCGGTTCTGCGAGGTCCTGTTCGGTCAGGACTATGCCTCGCTGATGAGCCGGGCGGCCGAAAACGCCGTGACCGGCGAGCGCAAATCGACGCGGGCAGGCGCCGCGGAGCGCTGAAAACCGCCGGAACGTCGGGTTTCACGCACGGCGGAAATCCAAGTCCTTTTTTGCCCTTTTTCCCGGTTTTACTGCCGCAGAAGTCAATTGCCCGGCTTGCCGCCGGTGGTGTAAAGCGGCGCATCGGCGGCGCTCAGGCCCATTCCAAAAGCGTCGTTCCGCCCGGGAACTGCTTGATGACGCTGTGGTTTGTGTTCGCGCTGATGACGGTCGCGGCGATCTTTGCCGTGCTCTGGCCGCTCGGCCGCAGCGCCGCGCCGCAGGCCGGCGGCAATGAAGCCAATGTCTACAAGGACCAGCTCGCCGAGATCGACCGTGACGTCGCGGCGGGGCTGATCGGAACCTCCGAGGCCGGGGCGGCGCGGGTTGAAATCAGCCGGCGCCTGCTCGCCGCGGCCGATGGCCGGCGCGAATTGCCCTCGCAGTCGAGCGTCGGGTTGCGCCGCGTCGCCACCATCGCGGCGCTGGCGGGCCTGCCGGTCGCTGTGGTGACCTTCTACCTCTTTCTCGGATCGCCGCAGCTCGGCGACTTCCCGCTCGCCTCGCGCACGCGCACCGCCGACGCCAGCCAGCCGCTGGAAAACATGGTGGCGCAGGTGGAATCGCATCTGGAGAAGAATCCGACCGATGGCCGCGGCTGGACCGTGCTGGCGCCGGTGCTGGCGCGGCTCGGGCGCTTCGACGATGCGGTCCGCGCCTATCGCAATGCCATTGCCTACGCCGGCGACAGCGCCGATCGCCGCGCCGATCTCGGCGAGGTACTGGCAGGGGCTGCAGGCGGCGTCGTCAC
>JAQSDT010000609.1 GCA_029946075.1 bacterium
TGGCGCCCGATATGGGTACCAACGAGCAGGTGATGGCATGGTTCATGGATACATACTCAATGTATCAGGGGCGTACCGTCACTGAAATCGTGACCGGAAAACCCGTCAGCGCCGGGGGAACGCTGGGGCGGCGGGAGGCGACCGGCCGCGGTGTGGCTCACCTCGCGAAACGAGTCATGACCGAGCGCTCGATCGGCCTGAATACGGCAACGGCGGTCATTCAGGGCTTTGGAAATGTCGGATCGATCGCCGCCGCTGAGTTGCAGGCGATGGGCGTGACAATCATCGCGGTGAGCGATCACACGTGCGCACTGCATCGGCCAAAAGGTCTCGACGTATCCGATCTGATCCGACATGTCGCACAACACGGCAATCTTTTGGGCTATTCGACCGAACTGCAATATGACCCGACAGCCATGCTGACATTGCCCTGCGATGTGCTGGTGCCGGCAGCGACGGAGCGCGTTATCGATGCGCGCATTGCCGAGAAGCTGCAATGCAGAATACTGGCCGAAGGCGCCAATGGCCCAACGACGCCGGATGCGGATCTTGTTTTGGAAAAGCGCCGAGACGAGATTTTTCTGATTCCCGATATTCTGTGTAACGCGGGCGGCGTGATCGTCAGTTACTTCGAATGGGTTCAGGATTTGCAGCAACTCTTCTGGGAAGAGGAAGAGGTGATGCGGCGCGAATATCAAATCCTCAACCGCGCCTTCGATCAAATGGCTGCGCGGGCGAAACGTGACAAGATATTCAATCGTACCGCAGCCATGGCCATCGGTGTTGAGCGGGTCCGCGCCGCCAAAATGACGCGCGGATTGTTTCCTTAAGATCTGCGGCGCACCAGAAGCGATCTGCTCCATAGTTGGGCAGACCCGTCGATGTCCGTCAATCACGACAGGTTTGACCGGACAAGCCGGCCGATGGTCAACCGGCTGATAGTATAACCCAGATGGCTGCAATGCTCTGGCGACAGTTACAAATGCGCGTTAACGTGTGCGCTCGGCAAAACGAGGTGTGGGTCCATCTGTCAGGGTGAGACGCCGGGGGCTACGCGATGAGATCGTACGTGATTTCGGTTGGTTTCCGACGTTCGCTATGGAGCAAACCGCTCTTTGCATTGGCCGTCGCCTCTGCCACTTTTCTTCTGGCCGGTTGTGACAAGCCAGCCCAACCACCAGCGGCCAGCGCGCCTCCTGTCACGGTTGCCAACCCGGTTAAAAAAACGGTCACGGACTGGGATGAATTCACCGGCCGTTTTGACGCGATCGAACAGGTTCAGGTCCGCGCGCGCGTGACCGGCTTTGTGATGGGCGTCGAGTTCAAGGACGGCGCCATCGTCAAGACCGGAGATCTTCTTTATGTCATCGATCCACGGCAATATGAGGCCGCTGCCGAGCAGGCTCGTGGCCAGCTCGCTGACGCCAAGGCCAAGGTCGATCTGGCAGAGCGAGAGTTGTCCCGAGCCGAAACGCTGGTGAAAACGTCAGCCGTTTCCGAGAGCGTTGTCGATCAGCGCCGCCAGACGCTTTCAGCCGCCCAAGCCGCAACCATGCAGGCAGAGGGCGCTCTCAAGCGAGCGGACCTCGATGTCGAGTTTACCAAGGTGCGGGCGCCCAT
Source organism: bacterium (assembly GCA_029946075.1). Taxonomy (GTDB): domain Bacteria; phylum Pseudomonadota; class Alphaproteobacteria; order Rhizobiales; family Xanthobacteraceae; genus Bradyrhizobium. Next base: position 1,621 of record JAQSDT010000609.1, read on the forward strand.
CGACGGGCGCGTCAGCCGTCATCTCGTGACGGTGGGAAATCTCGTGCAAGGGAGCGAGAGCGGCGCCACGCTCTTGACCACCATCGTTTCGATGGACCCCATTCATGTCTATTTCGACATGGATGAATCCATTTATCTCAAGAACAATCGCCTATGGTTTGAGGGAAAGCGGCCGAGTTCGCGCGACACGGCCAATCCGGTCCAGATCACTTTGTCTGGCGAGACAAAACCATCGCATGAAGGCGCGATGGACTTTCTGGATAACCGGCTCGATATCGGAACTGGCACGCTGCGCGGCCGGGCACTCGTTCAAAATCAGGATCTGTCGATTTTGCCGGGCCAATTTGCGCGCGTGCGCGTGCTCGGCAGTGCTCCCTATGAAGCCTTGCTTCTGCCCGATACGGCAATTGCTACCGATCAGTCCCGAAAAATCGTCTTTGTCGTCAAGGCCGACGATACCGTTGAGGCAAGGCCGGTTGTGCTTGGTCCTTTGGATGACGGCCTCAGGGTTATTCGCGAAGGTCTGAAAGCGGATGACAGGGTTATTATCGACGGGCTTCAGCGCGCGAGGATAGGGGCGAAGGTATCGCCTCATCCGCCGGCTGCAAGCGGCGGTGCCAAGCCATGAACCTCGGACGCCTCTCGATCAACCAGCCGATATTGGCGATGGTGCTTTCGATTGTGCTGTTGATCGTGGGAGCAATCGCCTACCGCACTTTGCCGGTGGCCGAATATCCGCAGGTCGCGCCTCCGACAGTTGTCGTGACAACGCAATATCCCGGCGCTTCGGCGCAAACCGTCTCGGATACCGTGGCGACGCCGATCGAGCAGGAGATCAATGGCGTCGAGGACATGGAGTACCTCTATAGCCAGGCGACATCCAACGGCCAGTTAAACATCACCGTGACGTTCAAGCTGGGCACGGATCTCGATAAAGCGCAGGTGCTGGTTCAGAATCGCGTCGCCATCGCGCAGCCCCGGTTGCCCGAAGAAGTGCAGCGCAACGGCGTCGTGACGCGCAAGAACAGTCCCGACCTGTTGATGGTCGTGTTCATGCTGTCGCCGGACGACACTTACGATCAGCTTTATATTTCCAACTACGCGTTGCGACAGGTTCGCGATCAATTGCTGCGGCTTGACGGGATCGGCGATATCCAGATTTTCGGAGCGCGCGACTATTC
>JAQSDT010000610.1 GCA_029946075.1 bacterium
TGCTGCTGCACATGTTGTCTGTCAAACGGCGTACCCAGCCAACCACCAACCAATTTATCACGACGGCCCGAGGGCTGACGAAAGCAACGCAACTGGTGCCCGGGACCGGGCACCCGAACGCTGGGTCGCCAGAACTTAGTAAATGTTGCTGTCGTCCTCCTCCTCTTCTTCCTCACCTAAATCTTCGAGATCGTCGAAATTCACATCCTGAATTGCGTCGCGCAGACGCTGCAGGCCCTCGTTGTCGTTTCGCAAGCTGCGAAGTGTGTTGGCGATGGAGCTGTAGCCGCGTGAGAGTTCCAAAAAGCGAATGCCCTTAGCGCGTAGCAGGGAGAAATATGGATCTTGTGCGACAAACCCATCGCCAATGTTGGGAAGGAGTCCCTGCACTGTCGCCTCGTAGGCATAGAGCCACATAGGGCTCCTCAGGCCCTCCGGCGTCAGTGAACGGTCCCACAGTCCGCGAAGAACGCTTCCCTGCACGAGGCCTCGCGCGTCCAGGCAAACGACGAGCAGTGCAACGAAAGCGTTCTCAATAGAGAAGAGCGGCGTGATTTTCCGGGCTGAAAGCGTTAGGTTGAGACGGACCGCCATGAAAAGCAGCCAAATAATCTCACCAGTGCGGTTCGCACGCGCGAGGACCGGAACTCGGTTTTCGATAAATTCCTTGAGAGTTTCGCCCAAGACGTCGCCATGGGTCGCCTGGCGTAGCAGACAGGCCTCTACCAGAAGCGAAACTAAACTTGGATTGCGCCGATAGGCATTTATTAAGCTGAACTGGAGAGCTTCCCAATCCTCTGCACTGACTAAGGCGGAACGCGCGTTCTGAAGACCGAACTTCTCCACATTTATGTCAGGATGAGCGAGGCACAACCGCCCTAGTTGATATAGGAAATGCTGCAGTGCGCTTGTATCGACAGGACCGCGTGGTCGAGATGGACGGGGAAGGTGCTCGCGGGCAGCCTGCTGCCAACCCGAATTCTGTCGGTGCGATGTCGGATAGATCGCGGATTTATTGTTGTTGAGATCAAGCTCGAAAGCGGCCGTTGATTGTCGGAGAGCGGCCAATAATTCCTCTCCGGCCGCTCCTTCGGGGCTGCTCAACGTGTAATCGTCGATGTAGCGGGAAGCGTCTCGCTCACCGATATTCAAACTCCGCTGAAGATGAACATCAACAGCGGAAGCTACCACCTCAGCGATCAGGCGCGATGTGTCCGGCCCCACCGGAAGGCCTAGCGTTTGACCGTCTTGGGCGTTGCGGCATAGGAGGTCAATCAGGTTGCCATAGTGACCTAAACCTCGGTGGGTCTTGGCGAACTTCTTGCCGTAAATTGCCCACGGAATGGCGTGGGTGTAAATTGAGTGAAAGAAGGCTCGAATATCCGCGGCAACATACTCCTCCCTTCGGGACGAGAGATTGACACGGAAGACGTCCCTAAGCTCCACGCTTGGTCGTATTAGCGCTCGCGATCCGGACCAGTCGAAGACCGGCGGCGAGAGTGTAATTTTGGACTTACGCGCTCTACGTCGCAACTCGACATAGTTGTCAGCCAAAGCTCTCGAAAGTAGCAGGTGGGCAATGGGGTTTGGCACGCCATGCCGGCGATCCTCTTTACCGTAACGCGGGAAATAGAACCATGCATGCTCGGAGATGAATGCGTGGAAATTCTGGGCGCCCCGCCGGGTTAACGGCAGGGCGTCGATCCGTTTGAGGATCGACCTCCGGTGCTTAGCAAGGCTTTCGGATACGAAGCAGGGCGGCAACTCGGGCGCAAAATATCCGTGCGAGACAAGTCTCTTCAGACGCTCTGATTTGGTCTTGGCGCTCATTCCGCCGACTCCCCACCACAGATCGCGATGCCAGCGGCTGTGGGATACTAACTGGGCTTTTTTCCTCGCCTCAGCCGTCAGGCTTCGGAGTGCGCAACGATACCGGCAAACGCCGAGGCTGGCGAGATCGGCGCGTTAGTCTGCTTCGTCCCAGTCCCGAACAAGCTTTCAAATCCGCTGGAGCAACATCTCCTGCGCTATAGCGGCAGCCAAGCTGTGCCGCGTCCCAGCGACGGTATGCAGACCGTCGTGACGGATCGGCCGATGACGTTCAATCCGTATAAGACCGCTGTGGCCGAGGGCATGTTTCCGGTCGAGACGCCGCGGCTCCCGCCGACCCGCAAGTCCTAGTGCATTGCAAAAACTGGCAGGCGGATGGGTCGCACCGGCCGCATATAGCCATGCGCGATCGTCAGAGGCGGGTCGCCAGCGCAGTCGAACCCAGACGAGGCGTTCTGCGTACTAGGGCGGACCTAAGCCGTCGATCTTGTAGCCCGGCCTGCTTCATTGTGCTTCACGGCGAGCGCCACGAAGGCCTCGTTCCGAACGTGCGAGTACAGGAACTTCTCCGAGGAGGTCGCCAGCGCGTCATGGAAACCCCGAGCCGCCCCAGCCTTCGCGACGACGCGCTCCGGCATGGTCGGCTGCCACGTCATGAAGGGCGCCTTCCGCGGTTCGTGGATGAGCTCCCCACCTCGATCTTGCGACCCACCTTATGACGGCATAACCGACGCGCCGCCGACCACCGGCCACACCGCAAGGTCCCGGCCTTTTGTCCTGCTTCAACAAGCCGTAAGCCGAGTCGAGCGGCCGCCGCTCAGCAGCGCCAGTCCGTCCCCTTGCCCTCGATCTGACGCAGCGCCGCGTTCCAGTAGGTCGTGCCGTATTCCGGATTGGCGCGCTGCTGCTTCGCGCGCTCGCCGTACTGGCGGATGACGTCGGGATCGATCGGGTCGGGCTCCTCGT
>JAQSDT010000611.1 GCA_029946075.1 bacterium
GGTGAGACCGAACATGGGATCGACCGGCTTTTTGCCGGTCGCGGCGGCAAACACCACGTCACCATCCAGCGGCGCATGCACGGGATAGATGGCGCGCGCCATGCCGGTCTGCGCGATCATCGCGAGGCGCCTGGCTTGGGTCTTGGTCAGCACGGCATCGGTCACGACGACCACCAGCGTGGTATTTTCCCCGGACGTTGCGGCTGGGCCGCCCTTGAGCCGCGCCTTGAGCATGTCAGGCGTGAATGCCGACGGTAGTCCGCGTCCGCCGAATTCACCGTCGATCTCGAACGGCGCCGCCCAGAACCATGGCCCGTCGCCGACGGTGACACTGCCGACGGCATTGACCACTGCGAGCGCGCCGACCGTGACGCCGCCTTCCGTCTGCGCCGAAGCCGAGCCAAGGCCGCCCTTGAAATTCGCCGTGGTGGCGCCGAGCCCGGCGCCGACGCTGCCGAGCGCGAAATTCGTTCCGGCCGTATGTGCCGCGGCGTAGCCGAGATCGCGGTAGGGCGGGAAGCGGCCCCACGCCTTGTTGCCGCCGTTGAGCAGATCGAAGCAGATCGCGCCGGGCACGATCGGGATCACCGCATCGCGAATTCGAAAGCCGCGGCCCTGTTCGGCGAGCCATGCCTGAACGCCGCCCGCAGCATCGAGCCCGAGCGCCGAGCCGCCGGACAACGCGATGCCGTCGATTGCCTCCACGGTGCTCTCGGGATGCAGCAGCGCGTCCTCGCGGGTGCCGGGACCGCCGCCGCGCACGTCGATCGACGCGACCGCCGGCGTATCGAACAGGATCGCGGTAACGCCGGACGCCAGCGCTGCATCGTCGGCGTGGCCGACCTTGACGCCGGCGACATCGGTGAGAAGATTTTTCAATGCGCCGTTCCCGTCACGTCAGTGGTTGCACCCTGCCGACCGATATATCAGTCGCAGCGAATGCTTCAATTGGCCAGCGCCAGCCGGCGGCGACCTGCGCTTCTGCGGCGGTCCGCCCGAGCCCGGAGCCCTTGCCGACTTCCTTGGTCGTGAAGAACGGATCGAACACCCGGTCGATCCGTGCGGCGGGAATTCGACCGCGAGCTTGCCGACGTTCGGCATCGCGTCGCGGGCGTTGATCGCAAGGTTGAGCACGGCGGTGGCGAACTGGTTCGGATCGGCCATCGCGTTCCATGCGTCCTCGGCCAGCAGCGGCGTGATCTCGATATGATCCCCGAGGGTAGGATGCAGCAGTTTGGCGGCTTCCGGCATCTGGCAACGACCGCGCCATCAGAAAAGCGCTTCAACGCGCGCACCCTGGCTATAACGCCGGCCCGGCGGAACCGGGGTTCCAGACTACGCTAGCGGCCCCGCAGCGGGAATCAACCAGGGGTTACATAGGGCGTGGGATCGTTGAGGGAGCATTGGACCGGGTAACGGCCTCTTTACCTGCCAGGACAATAATGCCGCACGGCATTTGCCGAAGATTCGAAGTCTTATCACAGGTTGCAGCGCCCCGATCCCGGAGATTTTGATGCCCCGAGCGCTCGTTGTTGACGATCAGGCTGACGTTCGCACCATGATTTCGATGGTGCTGCGGATCAATCATTTCGAGGTCGTGGAGGCCCACAGTGCAGCCAGCGGGCTGAAGGCATCGGAAAATTCAGGTTTCGACGTCGCTATCGTCGATATCTTCCTGCAGGGCGCCAATGGGTCCGAACTGATCGGCACGTTGCGCTCCCGCAATCCTCCTCTGCCGGTCGTTGCGATCTCGGGAATCACCGCACTGGACTTTCTGTCGGGGACCCCCGAACTCGCCGAGGTCGTGTGCCTGCAAAAGCCGTTTCGCCCAGCAGACCTGATGCGTGCGATTGAGGCCGCGCGCCATCCGGCCTGGCGGCTGGAAGGCGCCTCAGCCGTCGCGCTTTAGACAAATATTCCGGGGGCTCGGGAACGCTTGGGAGATTTCGTTTTGAGGGGCAAAAAAACGCCCCGGCGAAACCGGGGCGTTTGAACGATTGAAGATCGAGAAGGAACGGTTCCTCCAGCGATCAGGAACTCCCGATATCAGGACCCCCGATATCAGGAACCCTTTAACTCAAGAACCTTTGGGATTGATCTCGGCGTAGTTGCCCTTGGCGTCCCACTTGTAGACGACGTAGTCGATGACCTTGATGTCACCCTTGGCGTCGAAGGAGAGCTTGCCGAGCACGGTGTCCCATTCGCCGGCCTTGATGGCTTCCATCACCTTCTTCGGGTCGGTCGATCCGACCTTCGCCACCGCCTTCGACCACACCTGCATCGCGGCGTAGGTGTAGAGGGTGTAGCCTTCCGGATCGATATTCTTGGCCTTGAACTTCTCGACGATCGACTTGGCGGTCGCCTTGTTGCGCGGGTCGGGACCGAAGGTGAACAGCGTGCCTTCGGCGGCGGCACCCGTGATTGAAGCGAACTCCTTGTCGTTCATGGCGTCGCCCGCCATCAGCACGGTCTTGAGGCCCTGGTCGCGCATCTGGCGCAGGATCAGGCCGGCTTCCTGATGGTAGCCGCCGACGAAGACCAGATCGATGTTGTCGCGCTTCAGACGCGACACGATCGAGTTAAAGTCCTTGTCGCCCTTGTTGTAGGATTCGAACAGCTTCTCGGTGAAGCCGGCCTTGTTGAGCGCTTTCTTGGTTTCGTCCGCGAGGCCTTTGCCGTACGTCGTCTTGTCGTTGAGGATGGCGACGTTCTTGCCCTTGTAGTTCTTGGAGATGTAGTCGGCGGCAACCAGGCCCTGCTGGTCGTCACGGCCGCACACGCGCGCCACGTTCCAC
>JAQSDT010000612.1 GCA_029946075.1 bacterium
GGCACGCCGCGCGAATTGTTCGACCGTCTGCAGGAACAGGAAGGGCTGTTGTTCCTGAATGCCAGCCTGACCATTACCCGTTACGTGCAGGGCGGCGCACCCGAACAATTGTTCGGGCATATTCCGCTGTGGTCGCCGGTCGTCGGAAAAGTGCTGACCATGCTGGCGCAGCGCACGGCCGGTCATGTCGTGTTCCTGCTGCTGGGCACGCCGGCGCATCGCCTCGCCGACAAGGTACGGATCAGGCAGCTCGCCGAGCAGGCGGGCGTCTGGGGCACGCGGGTCGATGAGGTGCGTCTGTCGCATCCGGCGTCGATGAATTTTCTCGGCGGCAAGAATCCGTTTCATGAAGTCAACGCGCGATTGTCCGCGATGGGAGCCGCGCCGATCCGCTGGTGAACCAATTTGGCGATGCCGATATTCCCTGCAGCTGGAGGTTCCGGAACATGAAATACTCCGAAGGAAATCCCGCCGGCGAGCCGGCTGCGGCAGCAGCACCGCATCCCGTAACCGATTCAGATTTCGTCGCGTTCGATGCGGCGGCGCCATCGGCGCCGGCGATGGTGGTGTTCGGCAAGATCGTGCCGATGCATGGCGAAGCCATCGACAACGGCGCGCTTTATCTGCGTCAGGGGCTGATCGTCGCGGTCCGCAAGCGCACCGATCCGGCGCCGGCGGGATTCGAAGCCGCGCCACGCATCGAAACCGGCGGGGTGATCTATCCTGGTCTGCTCGATCTTCACAATCACCTTGCCTACAACATTTTGCCGCTCTGGATTCCGCCGCAGGCCTTCGGCAACCGCAATCAATGGCTGAACCTGCCGGGCTACAAGCGTTTCGTCGGCGCACCGATGGGCGTGCTGACCAAGCGTCGCCCGGATCTGATCAAGGCGATCGTGCGCTATGTCGAGACCAAGCTGCTGATCGGCGGCGTGACGTCGGGGCAGGGCATGCACAGCACCTTCGGCGGCCTGCCATATTTCCAGGGCATCGTTCGCAATTTCGAGGTTCCTGCCGATCCGTCGCTGCCGTCCGCCAATCACGTCGTCCCCGACCTGAAGGACAAGCCGGCGGACATCCAGAAGTTCCGCGACAAGATCAACTCGACCAGACCATTTTTTTTTCATCTCGCCGAGGGGCGGGATGACGTGGCCCACGGGCAATTCAAGCTGCTCGATCGCGAGCACCTGTTCGGCGCGAGGCTGCTGGCGGTACACTGCGCCGGTCTCAAGCCGCCGGATTTCGCCAAACTTGCGGCAGCGAAGACCCGCGTCGTCTGGTCACCGCTGAGCAATCTGCTGCTGTATGGAGGCACGCTGGAGCTTGCCGCCCTGCTCAATTCGGGTGCGGCGTTCTCGCTCGGCAGCGACTGGACGCCTTCGGGAAGCCGCAACCTGCTGCTGGAAATGAAGGTGGCGACGCTCGTCGCCAAAAACACGCCCGGTGCGAACCTTGGCGCACGGAAGCTGGCGGAAGCCGTGACCATCGTCGCGGCGACCTCGGCGGGATGGGGCGCCAGGCTCGGCAGCATCGAAGACGGCAAATATGCCGACCTGCTGGTTCTGGATTCCGACAAGACCGATCCATACGAGAATCTCGTTGCGGCGACCGAGAAAGGCATCCGTCTGGTCGTGATCGCCGGCCATGTGCGATATGGCGACGAGGCGCTGGTGCTGGCCGCCGGGCTGCCGCCGGTTCAGACGGAAAAATTCAAGGTCGGCAGCCGGAAGAAATTGCTCAATCTCAATCATCCGTCATCGCCGATCAATCACATCAGCCTGGCCGGGGCCGCCGAGGTGCTGCGCGAAGAGATGTCCGACCTCGAACGCGCCGCCGGCGTGTTTACGCCGCTCAGCGCCGGCCCCGTCGATACGATCGAACTCGACATCGTGCCGGATGAAGCAGCGTTCGATGCGCTGGCGGCCGTCGCGCCGGTGAAATCGCTGGTGCTCGACGCGCTGACGGTGGTGGACGATATCAATTATTTCGACACGCTCGACGCCATTCCGCATCTGCCGGCCTATCTGAAAGGCCCAGCCGGACTGCGGAAGTTCTATTAATTGCTCAATGGAAGCACTGCGGCTCAATAGCCGCGCCGATCGACGCCATGCTGACCTCGCATGCATCGTGCAGTGTGACGACGATGTGGACTATAATATAGGGCACACCCTGGCGCGAGGTCGGCAAACCGGTGCGCGAAATGACGCCACCCGGCGAGAACGATTTACCCCAACCAACGGAGCAACCGTGTGAAGGCCGTCTACACTGAACTGCATCGCAGCCACGATCCGCAATTCTTCCTGGTGCGCGGCGTCATCAAGCGCACCACCGAGCAGCCCGAGCGCGCCGACCGGTTGCTGGCAGGGTTGAAGGCCGGCAAGCACGAGCTGGTCGCGCCGACGGCGTTCGGGCAGGGACCGCGCGCGCGAATTCACAGCCCCGAATATCTCCGCTTCCTCGAAGAAGCCTGGACAGCCTGGACCGAGCTTGGCGATGCCGGCACCGAAATGATTCCCAACATGCATCCGGTGCGGAATGCCGCGACCTATCCGACGCACATCGTCGGCCGGCTCGGCTGGCACACGGTCGACACGTCGGCGCCGATCGGACCCGGCACATGGGCCGGCGCATGCTCCGCCACCGACGTCGCCGTGACCGCCGCGCAAATGGTGATGGACGGCGAAGATTCGACCTATGCGCTGTGCCGGCCGCCCGGTCATCATGCCTATCGCGATCTCGCCGGCGGCTTCTGTTTTCTCAACAACAGCGCGATCGCGGCGGCGCATCTGC
>JAQSDT010000613.1 GCA_029946075.1 bacterium
GTGTGCGCGGCGGTGGAATAGTTGGCCACTGGAGCGGCGGCGATTTGCGGCTGCGGCGGAGTAAAATCCAGCCAGTGGTAAGGCGTTCCTTTGTCTTCTGGACGAAGGGAAGCCGAAGGGATGTTTGTCGTGGAGGTTTACGCGGCGGTTCGGCAATTTGTTTTCAATGATGGCAAGAGCCGACGGGAAGCGGCTCGTGTTTTTGGGTTGAGCCGGGAGACGGTCTCGAAGATGTGCCGGTTCTCGATGCCGCCGGGCTATGTGCGGCAACGACCGCCGGAGAAGCCGAAGCTGGGGCCCCTGATACCGGCGATCGAGGCGATCCTGGAGGCTGACCGGACTGCGCCGGTGAAGCAGCGTCACACGGCCAAGCGGATTTTCGAGCGTCTGCGCGACGAGCATGGGTTCACGGGCGGCTACACCGTCGTCAAGGATCATGTGCGGATCGAACGGGCGCGCGGGCGAGAGACCTTCGTGCCGCTGGCGCATCCGCCGGGCCATGCGCAGGTTGATTTCGGCGAAGCGGTCGGCGTGATTGGCGGGATGCGCCAGAAGATTCATTTCTTCTGCATGGATCTGCCGCAATCGGACGCCTGCTTCGTGAAGGCCTATCCGGCGGAGACGACGGAGGCCTTCCTCGACGGGCATGTATCGGCGTTTGAGTTCTTCGGCGGCGTGCCGTTGTCGATCCTCTACGATAATCTCAAGATCGCGGTGGCGAAGATTTGCGGGGATGGCAAGCGCGAGCGCACGCGGGCGTTCACCGAACTGGTCAGCCACTACCTGTTCAAGGATCGGTTCGGACGACCCGGCAAGGGCAACGACAAGGGGAAGGTCGAAGGGCTCGTGAAGTATGCACGGGCGAACTTCATGACGCCGATCCCTGTCGCGCCGAGCTACGAAGCGCTCAACGGGATGCTGAGCGAGCGCTGCCTGGCTCGCCAGCGCGACCGGGCTGGACGGCGCGCCGAGACGATCGGCGAGCGTCTGGCGGCCGACACGGCGGTCATCCGAACGCTGCCGGTGACGCCGCTTGAGCCGTGCGAGAAGCGGGCGGCCCGGGTATCGTCGACGGCGTTAGTGCGCTATCGCGGCAATGATTATTCGACGCCGACTGCCCACGGGTTCCAGGAAGTTCTGGTGAAGGGGTTTGTCGAGCAGGTCGTGATCCTGTGTCACGGGGAGGAGATTGCCCGGCATGCGCGATCCTACGGCCAGGGCGTCTTCGTGTACGACCCGTTGCACTATCTGGCGCTGATCGAGACGAAGCCGAATGCGCTCGACCAGGCGGCGGCGTTACAGGGCTGGGACCTGCCGGAAGGATTCCAGCATCTTCGCCATCTTCTGGAAGCCCGCATGGGCAATCGAGGCAAGCGCGAGTTTATTCAGGTTCTGCGTTTAATGGAGGCGGCGCCGAAAGAAGTCGTGGCCGCTGCGGTGAACGACGCGATCCGGCTTGGCGCGATCGGCTTTGACGCGGTCAAACAGATCGTTCTGGCTCGCATCGAGAAGCGACCGGCGCGTCTTGATCTGGCGGCCTATCCGTATCTCCCGCAAACCAGCGTCAGGACAACGTTGGCGACCGATTACGCCGTGCTTCTGTCCGGGAGCCTCGCATGAGCGCCGCGAAGAAGGCAGACAAGCCTGTCGCCGCGGAGACGATGCCTTCGGGCACGACGAGCGGAACGCCACAGATCCTGCTCGCGCATCACCTGAAGCAGCTCAGGCTGCCGACGATTTTGCGCGAATATGACAAGGTGGCGCGGGAGGCAGCACGCGAGGGGATCGATCATACGGCCTATCTGTTGCGACTGGTCGAACTGGAACTCATCGATCGGGAGCGGCGGGTCGTCGAACGGCGTATCCGTCAGGCGCGCTTCCCGGCGGTAAAGAGCCTCGATACGTTCGACTTCGTGGCAATCCCGAGCCTCAACAAGATGCTGGTCCTCGAACTCGCTCGCTGCGAATACATCTTGCGCCGCGACAACATCATCGCGCTCGGCAACTCCGGCACGGGCAAGACGCACATTGGGCTGAGCCTCGGATTGGCGGCCTGTCAGAAGGGCTTCTCGGTTGCCTTCACAACGGCGGCGAGCTTGGTACACCAGCTCATGGAAGCCCGCGATGAGAGGCGGCTACTGAAGCTGCAGCGCGACCTGGCCGCTGTAAAGCTCCTGATCATCGACGAACTCGGCTACGTGCCGCTCTCGACGACCGGCGCCGAGCTCTTGTTCGAGGTGTTCAGCCAGCGTTACGAACGGGGCTCGACCATCGTGACTTCGAACCTTCCATTCGAGGAATGGACATCGGTGTTCGGCGTGGAACGCTTGACCGGCGCGCTTCTCGACCGGCTGACCCACCATGTCCACATCCTATCGATGAATGGTGAGAGTTATCGCCTGACGCAATCGGCACGCAGCCGGAAACTTGCCGTCACGGACGCAAACGACCAGTCCGCCGTCGAGGACGTTGATCCAGACACTGGCGAAATTACCGTCCGTTAGCTGCTGAACAATTTTCGCCGCCGACATGCAAAGGGGCCCGATCGGGCCCCTTTGCATGTCGGCGCATCCTCGCGCCACTGGCCTGCTTTTACTCCGCCACACTGGCCTGCTTTTGCTCCGCCGTTGACAGCGTCGTTTTCAGCGTCACCGGCTCGTCGTCAAGCACCCAGTCGCCGATATACTCGATGCCAGCCTCCGACAGATAATCAAGCGTTTCGAAAGTTTGCGTTAGGCCCGGACCGAACCAGCCGCGCGGCCGCTTACCGCAGAATTTTTCGATCATGT
>JAQSDT010000614.1 GCA_029946075.1 bacterium
ACATAGAGCAGTTTTGCCGTGATCGGCTTCAGCGCAGCGTCACGGTCGAGCCGATCGATCAGGGCGCCCAGCACCGCAAGGTCGGCATATTGCTCGTTGGCATCGAGCGTGACGCGATAATCGTAAGGCAGCGTCGCCAGTTCGGCGCCAATGCGCGCCAGCCGTTTGGCGTCATGGTCGGGATCGCCGTTGAGCTTGAGCTTGAAGTAGCGCGCCCCGGCATTTTCCTTGGCATCGGCGACACCGCCCTCGCCTTCGACCTTGTCGTCCATGCCGACCGTATGCCGGATCGCCACACGCTCCAGCCGCCTGCGCCCGGCGAGGAAGCACCGCACGTCGTCATCGGCAAGGTCACGCGACAACCGCGCATCGACGCCGGCAATGTTCGCCGCCATTCCATCGAAGAAATTCGTCCCCGCTGCGCGCAGCAGCGCATCCATGATCGCCTTGTCGATCTCGGCCGGGCCGTAGGCGGCGGCGAGCGGCGGAATATCCTCTTTCGCACAGGCTTCAACCTGGGCCCCGATGCAGGCCGCGTGCAGGCCGAACGCGGTCTCGAAGCCGGAATGCGCCAGATAGAGCTCACGCGCGATCAGCAGCGAGCGGCGCAGTTCCTCGATGGTTTCCTGCGGCGACAGATGCGGCCGCTTGTCGAACCATTTCGCGACCAGAAACTCGGCGCTGGCGCCCACAGAGCGCCCCTTGCCTTCGACCTCAATCTCGACCCGCACGAACGCCTGCGGCGTTGCGTTGATGACAACCGCGCCGAACCGGAACGGCCGGGCAAACGTGACCGGGCGCTCGAAGACGGCAATGTCCTTGATGGCGAGGCGTGGCGGCATCGAAAGCCCGTTCAATCCAGCGCGCTTTGGGTGAAGAAGTGTTTTCGAATGCGCTGCACCAGTTCGGTGAAAGCAGGATCGGCCATCGCGTCCAGCGTGCGCGGTCGCGGCAACGGCACGTCGTAGATCGCGGCGATCGCGCCGGGCCGCTCGGTCATGACCAGCACGCGGTCGGCGAGGAACACAGCTTCCGGTATGGAATGCGTGATCAGGAGAACCGTCTTGCCGGTCTCGCGCTGGATCCGCATCAGTTCGACGTTCATTTTCTCGCGCGTCATGGCGTCGAGCGCGCCGAACGGCTCGTCCATCAGCATGATCTTGGGGTCGTGCACCAGCGCCCGGCAGATCGAGGCGCGCTGCTGCATGCCGCCGGAGAGTTGCCAAGGCAGCTTCTTCTCGAAGCCTTCCAGCCCGACCAGTTTCAGCAGCGCCTTGGCGCGCGGCAGATATTTTTCGCGCGGCAGTTTCTTCATATCGATCGGCAGCATCACGTTGGAGATGATGTTGCGCCACGGCAGCAGCAGCGCGTTCTGGAACACGATGCCGACATTGCCGTGCGGCTTCGTCACCCGTTCGCCTTCGACCAGCACTTCCCCGGTCGAGGGCGCGAGCAGCCCCGAGATCATCTTCAGCAGCGTGGACTTGCCGCAGCCGGACGGGCCAACCACGACGAAGAACTCGCCCTCGTTGATATGAAAATCCAACGGCCGCAGCGACGGCACGTCGCCATCGCGCGTCCGGTAGGTTTTCGAAACGCCCGACAGCGTGATGCCAGGCTTTGCGCCGCCGGCACGATCGGACACCAGGCGCAGATGCGCGGCTGGCTGATTGGCGTCGGTTGGTTTGGTCGCCGGGTTCATCACAAGGTTCCTCTCCACCCGTCGTCCCTGCGAACGCAGGGACCCATACGCCGTGCCCTATGAATTGGACACGGCGTTAGAGACCTTCTGCAGCAACACAGGCCTGTGGCTATGGGTCCCCGCGTTCGCGGGGACGACGATAGATGCATCATCGACGGCTCAGGACCCGCCCTGCGGCAGGTAGTCGTTGGTATAAAACGCCTTCGGGTTGTCCTTGGCCTTGGCTTCCAGACCGCCATACTCCACCAGCAGATTGACCGTGTCGGTCATGTTCTGGTCGGTCACCTGGAACGGACGCTTGTTCTTGGTCTCCGCGGTGCGATAGAGCGGGATCGTCAGCTCAAAGCCCTGCGTCAGCGTCTCGATCTTGCCGCCCTTCGGGTTGGCGTCGAGGATCGACTGCGCCGCGGCCTTGGCGTCCTTCTCGGCGGCTTCGACCGCTTTTGTGGTCGCCGACATGAAGCGCTTGACGAGGTCGGCATTGGCCTTGACGAACTCGGTGTTGGCGACGATGCCGGAGCAGACCATGTTGATGCCGTAGTCGGCGAACTTGATCGCGTTGACGTCCTTGCCGGTGGCGTCCTTGATCTTCATCGACTGGTCCATGACGTAGCCGAGCAGCAAGTCAGCCTGGCCGTTGATCACGGCGTTCAGCTTGGTCTGGCCGTCGCCGGCCACCGTCTGGAAATCGCTTTCCTTCAACCCGGTCTTCTTGAGGAACAGCGGCCAGATCTGCGTCATCGAATCGGCCGGCGTGATCGCCACCGTCTTGCCCTTGATGTCCTCGGGCTTCTTGATGTTCTTCTCGACAAAGCCCATCGCCGACATCGGGCTGGTCTGCAGCAGCACGCCGGTGGCGACGATCGGCGCGCCCTTCACCGCCGCGCGCATCATGGTGGGCACGTCGACATAGCCGAAATTGGCGGTCTTGGCCGCCACGGCCTGCGTGGTCGCCGCCGAGCCGCGGCCTTCCTGGATTTCGAGGTCGATGCCTTCGGCGGCATAGATGCCCTTGGCCTTGCCGTAATAGAACGGCGCGTGCTCGCCATAGACGTACCAGTTCAGCATCAGCACCACCTTGTCGGC
>JAQSDT010000615.1 GCA_029946075.1 bacterium
GCTATTCATTGTTTATACGAAGTATCAACTCCAACCGTCCGCAATTAATAGGTCACGGAGTATGGGTCCCGGCTCAAGGCCGGGACGACGTGTCGAGAGAGCTGGCGACTCCCGCCTCCCTCACCCGCAGCAGCAGCACCAGGCCGGCGACGAAGAACACCACCAGCGTTCCCATGCCAGCCTTCTGGCTCGCGGTCGCCGCCGTGATCGCGCCGATCAGCAGCGGGCCGATGAAGGACGTGACCTTTCCGGTCAGCGCGAACAATCCGAAATACTGCGCGATGCGATCTTTCGGCGCGAGCCGGATCAAGAGCGAGCGCGACGCCGCCTGCAGCGGGCCGCCGGCCGCGCCGATCAGGCAACCGAGCAGCAGATAAGCGCGCTCGGCAGCGCCGGCGAACAGCGGCCCGCCGGGCACCGGCGGCGCCACTTTCACGAACAGGATCGTGTCCTTGTCGACGAACAGGATCGCGGTGATGGCGAACAGCAGGATCATCAGGCTGCCGGCGATCACGCGCTGCGGCCCCAGCCTGTCGTCGAGCTTGCCGCCGAGCCAGGCGCCGAACGTGCCGGCGACCGCCAGCAGGATTCCGAACGTCCCGATCTGGATCGTGTGCCAGCCGAACGTACCGGCGGCATAGATACCGCCGAAGGCGAACAGCGAGACCAGCCCATCGGTGTAGATCATGTTGGCGAGCAGGAAGGTCGCCAGCGACTTCCGGCCGGGCAACTCGCCGAGCGTTCGCTTCAGCCCGCTGAGGCCTTCGAACACGGCCTCGCGGATCGGACGCTTGGCCGGATAATCCGGCGTCAGCAGGAACATCGGCACCACGAAGATGACGAACCAGAACGCAGTGAGCGGACCGGTGATACGGTCGCCCTGGTGCGTGACGGGATCGAGCCCGAACAGCGGCGTGAGGCCGAACAGCGTGCGACCGGTGTCGGGGTTTGCCGCGAGAAAGCCGAGCACGATGACGAGGCTCAGGATGCCGCCGATATAGCCGGTGGCCCAACCGGTGCCGGAAAGCCGTCCGATTTTGTCCGGCGGCACCAGCGTCGGCATCATCGCGTTGTTGAAGACGGTGGCGAATTCGATGCCGACGCTCGCAATCGCGTAGGAGAGCAGCAGCAGCGGGATGATGGCGGGATCGCCGGGCCTGCCGATCCACATCAGGCTGGCGCCGATCACGAGCAGCGCGCCGAAGCCTGCGATCCATGGCTTGCGCCGGCCGCTGGCATCCGCAATCGCGCCCAGTACCGGCGACATCAGCGCAATCATCAGGCCCGCGGCTGCGGTGGCAAATCCCCACATCGCCTGCCCGCTCGCCGGATCCGGCGCCACGAAACCGGCGAAATAGGGCGCGAACACGAAGGTCGTGATCAGGGTGAAATATGGCTGCGCCGCCCAGTCGAAGAAGATCCAGCTGATGACGGCGGAGCGGCGCGGATAGTTTCGCGTATGTTCGCCGCCTGCGGCCCCGGAAGCGATCACCGCCATTATCGGAAATTTCCTTCAAAACACGGGCGAAGCATTTTGCCGGCCGAATCCAAACCCATATAGCATGCGTGACCAGCGCTGGCGCTGCCAGATACCACAGGGCTCCAACTGCGGCGGATTTTCGATGACGGTCTTTTCGAACGGTTGGCGCAACTCGATTGTCGCCATCGCGCTGGTGCTTTCCTGCACCGTGCCGGGCATCGCGCAGGAGCGCCGCGTCTATTCTCCGCCCGATCTGTCCAGCGTCAGCGCCTTCCGCGCCGAACACGGCATGGTGGTGGCGCAGGAGAAACTCGCGGCGGAAGTCGGCGCCGATATCCTCCGCCAGGGCGGCAACGCCGTCGATGCCGCGGTTGCCACCGGCTTTGCGATGGCCGTGACCTACCCGCGCGCCGGAAATATCGGTGGCGGCGGGTTCATGGTGATCCATTCCGCCGACCGCGGGCAGGACGTCGCCATCGACTATCGCGAAACCGCACCGGCGGCGATGACATCGGATATTTTCCTCGGACCCGACGGCAAGCCGGATACCGACAAGTCGCGCAATTCCGCGCTCGGCATCGGCGTGCCCGGCACCGTGGCCGGACTGGCGCTGGCGCTGGAGAAATACGGCTCCGGCCAGTTCACGCTCGCGCAGATCCTGGAGCCGGCCGTCGCCCTCGCGCGTGACGGCTTCGTCGTCACCGACGATATGGGCGATACGCTGTCCGACATGTATCGCCGGATGTCGCGCTGGCCCGGCTCGGCAAGATCCTTTTCGCGCGACGACGGCACGCCGCTGCGCGATGGCGACCGGCTGGTGCAGGCCGATCTCGCCGCGACATTGTCTGCCATCGCAACTCAAGGCCCGCGCGGATTCTACGAAGGCCCGGTCGCCGAAAAGCTCGCGGCCGGCGTTCGCGCGGCCGGCGGCATCATGACGGCGGGCGATCTGAAAGGGTACGAGGCCATCATCCGCAGCCCGGTACGCGGCAGCTATCGCGGCTATGACATCGTGTCGATGCCGCTGCCATCGTCCGGCGGTACCGTGCTGCTGGAGACGCTGAACATCCTCGAAGGCTTTCCGCTCGGCGACATGAAGCAGGGCTCGGCATCCTCGCTGCATCTCCTCATCGAGGCCATGAAGCGCGCCTACGCCGATCGCGCGCGCTATCTCGGCGATCCCGCCTACGTCAGCGCGCCCGCCGATATCCTGATCAGCAAGGACTACGCCGCCAGACAACGCGCCGGCATCGACCTCGCCCGCGCCGCACCGGCCGAGACGCTGACCGTCAAGCCGCCGCGCGA
>JAQSDT010000616.1 GCA_029946075.1 bacterium
ACACCGGTTCCCCGATCCAGCAAGGCTTGTATTTGCGGGTCAACGGGCATGGAATTTTCTCTCCAATTGTTGGGGCGTGGCTAGCGGATGTTCACGAACGACTGATTGCGCCTCTGAATGCCTCTTGGCGGCCGGTAATGCAACGGTCGGAACTTTAACTCGCTCAGCCGCTTTAGGGGAGCAGAGCAGTACCGTAATTGCTCGTCACGCGCTCGGCCGACACCGGGTCTCGCGCATCAGCAAGGTACAGGCGATGCCCACGACCGCGCCGGCGACGAGAACGCTGAAGGCAGTGCTGAAGGCGGCTGGAGTATAGACACGGGCTCCGCCGGCCATCTCTCCGGTCCAGGCCAGATCGAGCAGCCAGCCAAGTAGCGGCTGGTAGAGTGCGCCAGCGCCCGTCACCACGCCGTTGACGATGCCGAGCGCAGCGCCCGCGGCTGCCGGCGGGTTCAATTCGCGTACCGCAGCGAACCCCAGGATTTGGCCGGAGCCGCCGAAGCCGCAGAGAAAGCACAGCGCACTCACGGCCCACAGCGGCAACCCGGGTGCCCAGGCGAGTCCCGCCATCGCCATGGCTGTGAGTACCAAGCCGGCGACGAAGGGCAGTTTACGCCGGCGGATGCGGTCGCTGAGCCAACCGATCATCGGCGCGCCGACGCCCCAGCCAATGAACACCATGGACGTCACGCCGGCAGCCGCCGTGCGATCCAGTCCCTGTGTCAGCACCAGGTACGGCACGCCCCACAGGCCGGCGAAGCCGAGCAGTGGCCCCGTGGTGCCGAGGCCCGCGATGGCAATCAACCAGGTCTGACGGTTTCGGCCCACCTGGGCCAAACCTGTCATCACCTGCCGCAGGCCGCCCGAGGTCCGGGATTTGTCCCGAACCGTGGCAAGCGCCGCCAGCGCCAGCAACACGCCTCCGCCCGCCAGGGCCAAGGAGGCTTGCCGCCAATCGAGCACCTCCACCAGCAGGCGCAACGGCGCCTGGCCGAACACCCCGCCGGCCATGCCCAGCATCATGGCAAGACCCGAGAGCAAGGCGAAGCGCGCCGGCGGGAACC
This sequence comes from bacterium, assembly GCA_029946075.1. GTDB lineage: Bacteria > Pseudomonadota > Alphaproteobacteria > Rhizobiales > Xanthobacteraceae > Bradyrhizobium. Next base: position 1,065 of record JAQSDT010000616.1, read on the forward strand.
ATTGGCCCGCCACCGTCATTGCACCGACAAGACTGAAGGCCGCCGTGGCGCCGATCAGAAAACGGCCCAGCGATAGAATCCAGAGCGAGGGCGCCAGCGCAAACAGAACGCAGCCGGCGGCGCATCCTAGGGCAGCAACGGTCATCAGCCGGCGCGGACCGAAGCGGTCCATCAGAAGGCCAACCGGAATCTGCATGCCGGCATATCCGTAGAAATAGAAGGCGGAGAGATTACCGACGGCGGCCGCGCCGACGGCGAAGTCGCGCATCAGTTCGTCGATCATCACGCTGGGCGCAACACGCAGGATCCAGGCATAGAAAAAGAACAGCGCGCCGGTTGCCCAGCCGAGCAGCGCCAGGTGTAGGGCGGAATGCGCCGCAGCGTGCGTTTCCGCTCCGGCGCTTACGCTACGTGTCTCGCGCCTTTGTGTATCCATCGATTGGCAATTGCCGTTTCAGCAGGGGGCGTCAAGCTACAGGCTACCGAATGCTTCGTCAGTGCCGGGCCATGCCATCGCTTGCAAGCCCGACGTCGAAGGCAAGAAATCGATCGAAGAGGGGAGTCTTGCGGTAAAAGTGACGTTTCACAAAGCGTTCACCTGGGATGTCGTCGGCGCGGTGCTCGAGCAGCCCGAAAAACATCAACGGGCGCAACACCGTCCCTTCCATCGCAGAGGAACCGGCGTCCCACTGCGATTCGATGACGCCGTTGACCGGGATCGTGCAGAGGCGGGTCAGGCGCTCTCTCGATTCCCACTGGTTTGCAGAGACCGACAGCGACCAGAGCACGATACCGATGTCGCATTGCGGCCAGCCTTCGAGCAATCCGCGGCTGAAGAAGGAGAGATCGATGCCCCAAAAGGCAATACTGAACAGATGCGCCTGCAGCACATCGCGCCCCGGGCTTTCGAGAGCAAGTCGGCCAGCCCTCGTCGTTCGAAGACGGTCTTTGCGGCGTTGGACGAGTTTTCCGGCTTCGAGGAGGTGGCGAATGAGAAACAGCGGCAGGAAGTCAGGCTCGTTGATGACCTTGTGAAGGCGGAAGGCCTTTGACTTGTCGAACTCCGGCCAGGAGAAAGCGTCACACATCTCAGCGACGACGCTGCGGGAGAGATTGCCGGCCGTCGTAAGCTTCAGCCCCGGCGCGATGTCAGCTGCATGCATGAGGATTATGGCGTTGCGAGCGACGGCCGAGTGGCTGATTTCAGTGGGTGACAGGTTTGTCGCGAGCCGAATGGCACTGCCATGGGGTGATGGCGGTCTGCGCAGCAGTTCTAAGCTTCTTTGATCGAGCAGCACCCATGCCGGCACGACATCGCCGAGCCATCTTCGGACGGCTGGATTTTGGAGCAGACCGTGCGTTACCACCGGCAGGGTCTCACCTGATTTGGCCCCTGACCGGGCCCGAAGTGCCGTCGAGCCATTCATTCAACTTGGACCAGCGCCGGCGCCCAGAAACGTTCTTCACCGCGATCGCGACAGCCTTCTTCTGCCCGACTAACACGACCAGCTGCTTGCCGCGGGTGACGCCGGTATAGAGCAGGTTCCGCTGCAACATGGCGTAATGTTGGGTGAGGACCGGGATCACGACCGCAGGGTATTCGGAGCCCTGGCTCTTGTGAATGGTCGCCGCGTAGGCCGGAACCAGGGTGTCGAGTTCGCCAAAACCATAGGTGACGGCGCGGCCGTCGAAGCTGGCAATCAGCTCGCCGGCGTCCGGGT
>JAQSDT010000617.1 GCA_029946075.1 bacterium
GGCGACGAGGCCGATGCCGGCTACATCGTTCAGCGCGGCGCGTTTCGCGTCGAGGACGGCGGCGCTGAAATCGTGGCGGGTCCCGGCGCGCTGATCGGCGAACTTGCGCTGATCGTCGCGATGCGCCGGCCGTCCAGCGCGGTCGCGCTCGAACGCTCCTCCGTCATCCGCGTCGCGCGCAGCCTGTTTCAGCGCGTGCTCGAAAGCGATCCGGAAGCCGCGCGCCGCCTGCGCGACGAACTCGCCACCCGCACCAGCCAGCTCGCCAGCGATATATTGATGGCGGGCGCGAAGCTCAGCATTTGAGTCTTTGTCGTCCCGGCGAACGCCGGAACCCATACCGCGTGATCTATCGATCATGCGAGGTGGCAAAGACCTTTCGTCTAACTTGCTTCGGTGGCTGTGGGTCCCCGCTTTCGCGGGGATGACGAGAGGTCAAACCTCCAGCGTCACCGAAACAGGCACGTGGTCTGACGGACGCTCCCAGCCGCGCGCGTCGCGGGTGATTTTGAAATCGCTGACGCCGTCCTTCAGCGCGCGCGAGACCCAGATGTGGTCGAGCCTGCGGCCGCGATCGGCCGCGGTCCAGTCGGCGGCGCGGTAGCTCCACCACGTGTAGACCTTTTCCGACATTGGAATCCGCTCGCGCGCGACGTCGAACCATTCGCCGTGGGTCTGCGCGGCCAACAGCTTCTCGGTCTCGATCGGGGTGTGCGAGACCACCTTCAGCAATTGCTTGTGCGACCACACGTCATTTTCATGCGGCGCGACGTTGAGGTCGCCGACCAGGATATGCCGGTCGTCGCCGCGCGGATGCAGCGGCTCGCACGCTTTCATCTCGTCGAGGAATTTGAGCTTGTGATCGAATTTCGGATTGAGCGCGGGATCGGGAATATCGCCGCCGGCGGGCACGTAGAAATTATGCAGCACCAGCGGCTTTGCGAGCTGCGCCTTTTCGCCGAACGACACCGAGATGTGGCGCGAATCGATCTTGTCGCAGAAGGTCCGGATGTCCTGGGATTCGAACGGCAGCTTCGAGACGATGGCGACGCCGTGATAACCCTTCTGGCCGTTCAGCGCGACGTGCTCATAGCCGAGCCGCTTGAAGCGCTTCAGCGGGAAAGCGTCGTCGATGCACTTGGTTTCCTGCAGGCACAATACGTCCGGCCGTGCCGATTTGAGGAATTTGGCGACGATGTCGATGCGCAGGCGCACCGAGTTGATATTCCACGTTGTCAGGGAAAAGCGCATGGCAATGCTGTAGCAGCTTTTTGCCGTCGTCATGGCCGGGCATGTTCCGGCCATCCACGTTTTTCTGGAACTGCTTTAGCGCCGCGTAGGGTGGGTTAGTCTAGCGTAGCGTAACCCACCGTTTCGTGGAGAAGATGGTGGGTTACGCCTTCGGCTAACCCACCCTACGCACCGCTATCCCGGCGGCGTCATGTAATTCGTGAAGTCGATCTTGAACAGGCCGGGATCGACCTTCTTCGACGAATCCAGATTGTAGACGGCCACCGTGGTGTCGTAGCCCTGCGGATCGGTGACGGTCCACTGCTTGAGCTGGCCGTCCTTGGTGCCGATCATCAGCATCAAACGGCTGGTGCCGATCAACGCCTGCTTCTCCTCGATCGTAACGCTGATGAAGACGTCGTCGGCGCTGACGTTGACGACATTGGTGTCCTTCAACAGATCGATGCGGTCCGACAGCAGGAAGCGTAGCGGCGTCTGCGACAGCGGATAGATGTCCTGGGTCGCAAGCTTGCGGTCGCGCACCGCCACCGACGATCCGTCGGCGATGATCGCAATCGGGCTCGGCGATTCATATTCGAAACGCACCTTGCCGGGCTTCTGGATGTAGAAATCGCCCTTGGTCTTGCTGCCGTCGGGGCCGACCTGGACGAAATTTCCAACCAGCGTCTGCAGCGAAGACAGATAGGTGCTGACCTTCGCCGCCTGCGCCTTCTGACCGGCGTCGAAGGTCGCGAAAATATTGGCCGGCACGTTGCGGTTCGGATCGGGAATGACCGGGTTCGGCGGTGCCTGCGTGGCGCCGGTGACGAGCGGTGCACTCGTCGGCGCGCTGCCGCCTTCGCGTGCCTTCGGCGCGGGCTTCGGAACCGGAACATTCTGCGCGAAAACCGGTGTCGCAAAACCGGCAAGGGATGCGGCGACCAGAATCGCCAGTCCGCGAGGGAGGGAGTGTTGTATCATCGGATATTTCGAATCTCTATTCACGCGTTGTCCCGCTGCCGGTCATTTTATCGCGCTTTCGTCCAAAGGAGATATCGTTTTTACGTGAAAATCGTTACGCCAACGTCATTTGACAGCCGCGTTCAGAACCGGCCCTCTTCTTCCTCGACCAGAATTTCGCGCTTGCCGGCGCGATTCGCCTGGCCGACGATGCCTTCGAGTTCCATCCGCTCCATCAGCGACGCGGCGCGGTTGTAGCCGATCTGCAGACGGCGCTGAATGTAGGATGTCGAGGCCTTGCGGTCGCGCTTGACGATCGCAACCGCCTGCGAGAACAGATCGCCGCCGCCGTCGCCGCCCATGCCGGTCGAATCGAACACCGCGCCGTCCTCGCCCTCTGCGGGCTCTTCGGCGGTGACCGCTTCGAGATATTCCGGTGCGCCCTGCGTCTTGAGATGGCGCACGACCTTCTCGACTTCCTCGTCGGAAGCGAACGGTCCGTGCACGCGGCTGATGCGCCCGCCGCCGGCCATGTAGAGCATGTCGCCCTGGCCGAGCAGTTGCTCGGCGCCCATCTCGCCGAGGATAGTGCGGC
>JAQSDT010000618.1 GCA_029946075.1 bacterium
TCGGGACCACACGACTTCACCGTACGCACTGCGCGCGTTCGTCTGCACACGCACCACGTCCACCGCATCCCACCGCGCGTTCGTGACGATCGCGAGCGCCCCTCTTGCCGGGTGAGACGCGCAGATTCTGGCACTGATTTGCCCGACGGGTTAAGCGGAATGTTTTTGTGCAAAGGGATGGACAGACTTTTGGTGATTTGCCCGTCGTGCCAATCGGTCGCATGCAATTCAGCAGTTCGTCATTGCTCTGCGACCAACGCGAACCCGCTGCGCCTGGCGAAGCGGCAGGGAATCCGCCGATCGAAGCCTCCGTTAAGCTTTCCGCTTAAGACTGTCTCAATGCGCAACAATTATTGAGTATCTTGGCGTCGACGATTCCCGTTAAGGGAACGTGGCGCTGCTTTGGCAAGTTTTCGTCAATTTGGGGATATTGAACCGCATGTGCGGCATTGTCGGCATTCTCGGGAAAGCTCCGGTTGCGGAGCAGCTGGTGGACTCGCTCAAGCGCCTCGAATATCGCGGCTACGATTCCGCCGGCGTCGCGACGCTGGAAGGCGACCACCTGATGCGCCGCCGCGCCGAGGGCAAGCTGAAGAACCTCGAAAAGCGCCTCGACGCCGAACCGCTCCATGGTCACACCGGCATCGGGCACACGCGCTGGGCCACCCACGGCAAGCCGACCGAAAGCAACGCGCATCCGCATGCGACCGAGAACGTCGCGGTCGTGCACAACGGCATCATCGAGAATTTTCGCGATCTGCGCGCCGAACTCGAAAAGGAAGGCGCGAAGTTTTCCAGCGAGACCGATACCGAGACCGTGGTTCATCTCGTCAATTCCTACCTGCTGAAGGGCCTGTCGCCGCAGGAAGCCGTGAAGGCGTCGCTGCCGCGGCTGCGCGGCGCGTTCGCGCTGGCATTCGTGTTCAAGGGTCACAACGATTTGATGATCGGCGCCCGCAAGGGTTCGCCGCTCGCGGTCGGCCATGGTGACGGCGAAATGTATCTGGGCTCCGACGCGATCGCGCTGGCGCCGTTCACCGATACGATCAGCTACCTCGAGGACGGCGACTGGGTGGTGCTGTCGCGCGAAGTCAGCGTGATCTATGACGAACACGGCGTCGTCGCCAACCGCGAAGTGCTCAAATCGGGCGCGTCGTCGTTCCTGGTCGACAAGGCGAACTACCGCCACTTCATGGCCAAGGAAATCCACGAGCAGCCCGAAGTGGTCGGCCACACGCTGGCGCGCTATGTCGACATGTCGAACGAGCGCGTGATGCTGCCGGTCAAGCTGCCGTTCGACTTCAAGGATATCCAGCGCATTTCGATCACGGCTTGCGGCACCGCGAGCTATGCCGGCTATGTCGCAAAATACTGGTTCGAGCGGCTGGCCCGCGTGCCGGTCGAACTGGATGTCGCCTCCGAATTCCGCTACCGCGAAGCGCCGCTCCGCAAGGGGGATCTGGCGATCTTCATTTCGCAGTCGGGCGAGACCGCCGACACGCTGGCCGCACTGCGCTATGCCAAGTCGCAGGGCGTGCACACGCTGTCGGTCGTCAACGTCCCGACCTCGACGATCGCGCGCGAAAGCGACATCGTGCTGCAGACGCTGGCGGGGCCTGAAATCGGCGTCGCCTCGACCAAGGCGTTTACCTGCCAGTTGATGGTGCTGGCTTCGCTGGCGGTCGCTGCCGGCAAGGCGAGGGGCGAACTGTCCGACGAAGACGAAGGCAAGCTGGTCCACGGCCTCATCGAAATTCCGCGCCTGATGGCGGCGGCGCTGACGACCGAGCCCCAGATCGAGAAGCTGGCGCGCGAACTGTCGAAGTCCAAGGATGTGCTCTATCTCGGCCGCGGCACCAGCTATCCGCTGGCGCTGGAAGGTGCGCTGAAGCTGAAGGAAATCTCCTACATCCACGCCGAAGGCTATGCCGCCGGCGAGCTCAAGCATGGGCCGATCGCGCTGATCGACGAGAACATGCCGGTCGTGGTGATCGCGCCGTACGACCGGGTGTTCGAAAAGACCGTGTCCAACATGCAGGAGGTCGCTGCCCGCGGCGGCAACATCATCCTGATGACGGACGCCAAGGGGGCGGCGGAAGCCACCGTGGAGTCCCTGGTCACGATCATCCTGCCGGACATGGCTGCGACCTTTAGCCCGATGGTCTATGCCATCCCGGTCCAGCTTCTGGCCTATCATACCGCCGTGGTGATGGGCACGGACGTCGATCAGCCGCGAAATCTCGCGAAATCGGTAACGGTCGAATAGGCCTAAGCCCAATAGCCGTGACGTCCCGTCACGTTGGCCCTTCAAAAACCTGCTAGAATGGCTTAGCTGGAACTAGCCGGCTGTGTCTGACTACGCCTTCCTTTGGAACCCTGATGAACCGCGAAGAGCTGCCCCCGACCGTGTCCTCGGATGAAGAGCTACCGGACGTACATCCCGGGCTTATGGCCCGGTTTCGGAACTACTTTCTGACCGGGCTGATCGTTGCGGGACCGGTCGCGATCACGCTGTATTTGACGTGGTGGTTCGTGAACTGGGTCGACAGCATCGTCCGCCCGTTTGTACCGATGGCCTACCGGCCGGAAACCTACCTGCCGTTCGGGTTGCCGGGTTCCGGCCTGATCGTCGCAGTGATCGCGCTGACGCTGCTGGGCTTCCTGGCCGCCAATCTGATCGGGCGGACCCTGGTCGACCTGAGCGAAAAGCTGCTCGGCCGGATGCCGGTGGTGCGCGCGATCTATCGCGGCCTCAAGCAGGTGTTCGAGACGCTGT
>JAQSDT010000619.1 GCA_029946075.1 bacterium
GATATCGCGGGTAATCGCAATCGCGTGGCTGTCACTTTCGGCCAGATGGTCGGTGACGCCACTGACGCGGCTGTGCATTTCTCCGCCGCCGAGCGCTTCCACGCCGACCTCTTCCTTGGTCGCGGCGTAGACGAGTTGGGGCCCGCCCAGGAACATGGCGCCCTGATTGCGGACAATAACGGTCTCGTCGCAGAGCGCCGGCATATAAGCGCCGCCGGCGGTCGAGGGTCCATGTACGATCGCGATCTGCGCGATACCCTCGCTCGACATCCGGATCTGGTTGTAAAAAATCGAACCGAATTGCCCGTCGTCGGGAAAGATGTTGGGCTGGTCCGGCAGATTGGCGCCGCCGGATTGCACCATGGTGACGCAGGGCAGTCGATGCTGCCAAGCGAACTTCTGCGCACGAACGTGCTTCTTGCAGGTGATGCCGTAATAGGTGCCGCCTTTCACCGTGGCGTCGTTGGCGATGATCATGCAGGCACGGCCCGATATCATCCCGACGCCCGTAATAATGCTGCCGCCAGGCGGCACGCCGTCGTACATGCCTTCGCCTGCAAGCTGGCAAAATTCGAGGAACGGCGAGCCGGGATCGAGCAGGGCGGCGATGCGTTCGCGCGGCAGCAACTGCTTGCGCTCTTTGTGCAACTGACGGGCACGCTCGGGGCCACCCAGCCGCGCCGCCGCGCGGCGCTCATGCAGATCGGTGATCCTCGCGCCGTAGGCGTCTCGGTTGCGGCGATACTCCTCGCTCGCAACGGACACATCGGACTTCATGAGAGCCATTGCAGATAACTTTCCTGATTTAGCGCGTCTTGGAAATTCGTCGCTGCTTTTAGGGGCGTACTTCAATAGCTGCGAGGTAAGCCCATTACATGCTCGCCGATGTAATTAAGGATCATTTCGCGATTGAGCGGGGCAGTCTTCAGCAATCGCACCAGCGGATAGATATCGAAGATGCCGTATTCTTTGGTAAAGCCGTTTCCACCGAAGCACTGCAGCGCAGTATCAACGGCCTTGATGCCAGCATCAGCGGCAGCAAGCTTGGCCATGTTGGAGAATTCGCCGGCTTCGCGACCCTGATCGAAGATCCAGGCGGCCTTCAACGTCATCAGCGACGCCAATTCAACATCGGTGCGGGCGCTTGCCAGCGGATGCTGCAAGCCCTGGTAAGATCCGATCGGCACGTCGTTGAAAACCCGCCGCTCCTTGGCGTATTCGACTGCGCGGTTCAGGGCATAGCGGCCGAGACCGCAGGAAATCGAGCCGACGAGAATGCGTTCAGGATTTAGGCTTTTGAACAAAATGCCGAATCCCTTGTCGACTTCTCCGACAATGTCCTCCGGCCCAAGATCGACTTCGTCGAAGAACAGCTGCCATTGTGTTTCCGGAGCTGGAATACTCACTGGAATGTACTGTTTCTCCACCCCCTTCGCTTTCAGATCGACCACAAACAGGGTGAAGCCATCGGTCTTCTTCTGAACCTCGGTGTGCGCCGTCGTTCGCGTCACCACCAGCGCGTAGTCGGCGCCATCGGCGTCAGTGATAAATGTCTTCTGACCGCTCAGCGCGAAGCGATTGCCGCGCCTCTTTGCCATCGTGGACGTGCGAATCGTGTTGGTCCCTGCGTCAGGCTCAGTGATTGCGAAGCAAAAGCGCGTCTTGCCGCCACACGCGTCGGGCAGATAGCGCATCTTCTGCGCCTCACTGCCGTATTTGGCCATGAATCCCAAACTCATCGCGGCACCCACGACAAGATTGAGCAGTGGAATGCCGTTGTTCGACAATCCCTCAAGGAACAGGTGCATCTCGACCATGCCTTGTCCAGAGCCGCCATATTCCTCAGGCACCATCGTTCCGACGAAGCCATCTTCCGCAACCTTGCTGTAAAGGGCTTGAGGGAATACGTGCTTGTCAGCGCATTCCATCCAGTATTTGCGATCGAATTGCTTCGCAACCATATCGCCGTATTCGTAAATTTGCCGCTGCTCGTGCGTAAGATCAAAGTCCATGTTGGAACTCCGCCGCCGGCCGAAACCTGCGTTGTCCTAAGTTGAGAATTGGAAACCCTCTAGGGGAACGTCGTCGAATTGTTGTTTAGGAGGCAGCCGGCTGTCGGTCGGCAGCATCAATTGCTTGCTATCTTTAGGCAGAACCGCCTAGGATTTCAACCTAACAATCGTTCGAAAACGAACAAATGTTAGAAATTCATGAAGACGATCAAGCCCGCATTTCTTGGCTTGCAATCAGTTTTGGGGACAGCCAGTTGACTGCGATGAAATCCGCTGTCGCGACCGGGTCGGACGAGTTCAAGCTCAATCGCGCGCATTACCTGGAACGGATCGCCGAACTTCACAGGCGCCGGGCGGAAGCCAACCGTGGCGGTTCCGCCAAGGCTCGCGCCCTGCACAAGTCGCGAGGCCAATTGCTGCCGCGCGAACGCATTGCGGCGCTCATCGATCCCGGTTCGTCGTTTCTTGAGTTCGGCCACCTGGCGGGCGAGGGGATGTACGACGGCGTGCCGCCGGGCGCGACGATCATCACCGGTGTTGGACAAGTCTGCGGGCGCAGCTGCATGCTCATCGTCAATGACGCCACCGTCAAGGGCGGGACGCTGTTCGGTATGACGACGAAGAAGCATACCCGCGCCCAGATGTTCGCTTGGCAACATCGGCTGCCCTGCATCACCATGGTGCAGTCAGGCGGTGGCTTCCTGCCAGACATTGCCAATATCTTTCCGGACGAAGGGCAGGCCGGATCGATCATGTACAATCAAGTGAGGATGTCGGCAGCGAACATCGCGCAGATCGCCATTGTTCACGGACCCTCGACCGCGGGCGGCGCGTATATCCCGGCGCTCTGCGACGAGGTGGTGATCGTGCGCAATCAGGGGGCGATGTTTCTCGGTAGCCCGCAATTGGTGTTCGCGGCGGCCGGGGAGGTGATCGATATCGAACCGCTCGGTGGCGCGGAGATGCACAGCCGCGTCAGCGGCGTGACCGATCATATTGCGGAGAATGACAGTCATGCGCTGGCGATCGCGCGCAACATCGTGGCCAATCTCGGTGAGGCGCCACAATTGCGCTGGACTCCACTAGAGCCCCAACCGCCGTGCTACGCTCCAGAGGAGATCTACGGAATTGTTAGCGCCAACAAACGTATCCCCACGGACAACCGGGAGATCGTCGCACGTCTCATCGATGGCAGCCGCTTTCAGGAGTTCAAGCATCTTCACGGCGAAACCATGGTGTGCGGGTTCGCCCGCATCAGCGGCTTCGAGATCGGTATTCTGGCCAATAATGGCGTACTGTTCTCCGAAAGTGCGATCAAGGGTGCGCACTTCATCGAATTGTGCTGCAAGCGCGATATACCGCTGCTGTTCCTGGTCGACGTCTCCGGCTTTATGGTCGGGTCCGCTGTCGAGCGGCAAGGTATCGCTAAGCATGGTGCGAAGTTCATGACCGCCATGGCATGCGCCGATGTTCCGAAATACACCATCATTACCGGCGGTTCATACGCGGCGGCCTATTTCGCAATGCTTGGCCGCGCGTTCAAACCGAACGCCACGCTGATGTGGCCGAGCGCCCACGCCGCCCTGATGGGGCCGGAGCAAGCCGCGACAACGCTCGCCATGGTGCGCGACAACATTCACCAGCGCGAAGGCACCTCCTGGACCGACGAGCAACGCGAGGAATTCAAGCAACCGATCCGCAGGGATTTTGAGGCGTTCGCCGATCCCTATAACTACGCCCGCCATTTGTGGTGCGACATGGTGATCGACCCGGTCGAGACCCGCGACGTCATGGCGCTGCTGCTGGATCTGGCCGGACGGACGCCCGCGAAGAAAACGAAGTTCGGCGTATTCCGGATGTAGCCAATGCGGGTCTTAAGTCAGGCCCGCCTGAAGCGGGGCAGTGTGATCTCGTCATTGACCTTTACGCAGACGAGCATGACCTCCATGTCGAACACGACATCTTCGGGCTTACCGCCTGTGTAGGTACTGATTATCCGCGGTCCTTCTTCAAGTTCTACCAGCAAGACCGCATAGGGAACGTCGGCCTTGAAGGCCGGTCCTGGCGCTCGATGCACAACGCTGAAGGAATGCACCTTGCCGCGCCCGCTCGCCCCGCGATGCGCAAGATTCTCGCCGCCACATTCGCGACACATCGCTTGCTGATAATATTGCACGTTGCCGCAATCGCCGCAGTGCTGGAGCAGCAATGCGCCGTCGCGCATGCCGCGCCAGAAGGCCGCAGAATCTGCGTCGGGCACGGGCATCGGTTTCTTCATGGCGTCCTCAGGCGAGATCACAGCGTGTTCTCCGTTCCCAGGATGGTGGTGGCGTTAGTTGCAAAACCGGCACCGAGGCTGTGAACCAGCCCGAGTTGGGCGTCCGGCACCTGACGCCCGTCACACTGGCCGCGCAGTTGCGCGATCACCTCATGAAAATGAAACAGCGATCCGGGCATTCCCGAATGCGCGAATGACAGCAATCCGCCATGGGTGTTTGACGGAATTTGGCCGCCATAGGTCATCTGTCCGTCTTCGACGAAGCGGCCGCCCTCGCCCTTGGGGCAGAAACCGAGATCTTCCAACATCATGATAACGGTGCCGGTGAAGCAGTCGTAAACGCCGGCAACGTTCATATCTTTCGGACCATATCCCGCCATCTCGTAAGCCCTGCGGCTCGACTCGACCGCGCCGGTGGTCGTCAGCGACGGCATCAGGAAAATATGTTCGTGGGTGTAACACTCGCCGCCGCCAAGAATATAAATCGGTTTTTTGATGCCGCGTGTCTTCGCATGTTCGACCGATGTCAGAATGAATGCCGCGCCGCCATCCGATATCAGTGAACAGTCAAGCTTGTGATACGGCGTCGTCACCATGCCTGAGCTTAGCACGTCGTCCACCGTGATCGGGGTAGTCTGCTGCGCGCCGGGGGTACGCATCGCGTGACGCCGCTGGATTACGGCGACTTCCGCGAGTTGCTCCGGTGTGGTGCCGAAATCCTTCATGTGACGGTGCGCGGTCATGGCGAAGGTGTTCGCGACAGGAATGCCGAACGGCATCTCGTATTGCTGGTCGCGACTTTCCGTCATCGAGCGCAGCGCCAGATCCGGGGTCAGGCCGGTCAGTAGGCTGTCGCCGCCAACCACGAGTACGACCTCTGCGAGGCCGCCATGAATGGCAGCGGCGCCAATATTGAACATCGTCGCTGCCGTCGCGCCGGACACCTGAAGCGTGTTCGAAAAGGTTGGCTGAATACCTAAATACTCGCTGAACGCAACGCTGAAGCGATGGAAGGGAGAAGCGAAGGCATGGCTCGACAGCACGCCGTCGATCTCGCGTTTCCCGATGCCGGCATCGGCCAGCGCCTTCTTCGCGGCGTCGGCGGCGAGCCATAACGGGCTCTTTCCCGGCACCTTGCCAACCGGCGACATTCCGATACCGATCACCGCGACCTTGCCGCGTAGCGATTCTTTGCGAATGGAAGGCATTTGGTTTCCGCCCGGCGTCATGCGTGAAGGTCAGCGTCCGGCCGTCGTGTGCGCCGAAGCGGCACCCGCACTGCTGCCGGAGAATCCAAGGAACTTGGCATAGGTATCGACCGGCGCCCGCTTAGTGACGAGCTTGTTTTCGGGCGCAGCCGTGTCCTCGTATCCCAGCGCCACGCCACAAATCAGGATTTCGGTGCCGTCAAACGAAAGATGCTTGCGGATGATGTCGTGATACCAGGTGAACGCTGCCTGGCCGCAGGTGTGCAGACCATGACCGCGCGCGGCGAGCAGGATGTTCTGCAAAAACATTCCCATGTCGATATAGCTGCCGGTGTTTAAGCGGCGGTCCATCGTCACGAAAAGTCCGACCGGGGCATCGAAAAACAGATAGTTGCGGTTCATCTGCGATGTGCGCGCGGCGACGTCGTCGCGAGCAATACCAAGTTTTGCGTAAAGGTCGTAGCCCAGTTCGCGCCGGCGCCCGATATAGGGCTCGTGCCATTCGGTCGGATAATACTCATACTCCGGCTGATGCTTGTCCGGTTCGGTCTCGGCGGCCTTCAGGATGTCCGCGCAGAGTCGCTCCTTTACCTCACCCGCGATCGCGTAGACCTTCCAGGGTTGGATGTTGTGTCCACTTGGCGCACGTGCCGAGACCTCGATGATTTTACGCACGATCGATTCTGATATCGGCTTGGGAAGAAATCGCCTGACTGAGCGCCGCGTCAAAATGGCTTCTTCAACATTCATGTTTCCGTCCCCGATTGCGGTGCCTTACCGCGGGCAGTTTTCGTTCGACCAAAAGCGCCGCGCAAGCAACTGATTGGCCTTCTCACATCAGTTGTTTACCCGTGCGTAGATGCATTGCCTCTTCGCCTGCCAACCGGGCTTCAAGTTCATGGCGTTGAACCTTGCCGCTTGTAGAGCGCGGGAAGTCCAAGAAATCGATGAACCGGAACTGCCGGGGACATTTGTATCCGGCAAGATCGCGCCGACACAAGGCAAGCAAATCGGCCTCGCTGACCGTCGTATCGCGGCGCGACACGAATGCCACAGGAACTTCGCCCCATTTCACGTCGCGGACACGCACGACCGCGGCCTCGGTGATCCGTACATCGCTCATTAAGACGCGCTCGATCTCGGCTGGATAAACGTTTTCGCCGCCAGTCTTGATCATGTATTTGGCGCGATCGACGAAATCGAGCGAGCCGTCGTCATTGCGCCGAAACACGTCGCCCATGTGAAACCACCCGCCGCGAAAATCGCGTGCGTTGGTGTCATCAGCTTTCCAATAGCCGGAGAACAACGTCGGACTGCGAATGGCGAGTTCTCCCGGCGTCCCCGTTGCGACCTCGTTGTCGGCAGAATCGACGAGCTTGATCTCACAGAATGCGCTTTGTTGCTTCGACAGGCTGTTGGGGACCTCGCCCACCGGGATCAGTGATCTGGTTGCCGGCGGCAAACCGGTCTCGGTCGAACCGAAACTGTTGACGTAGGGAGCCCGCAGCAGGTCAGTTACCTCGGCGATGACATGCGGAGGGACCAGATCGGCCATCGCGCCGCAAAGACCAACGCCTTTTACTGTGGTTTTCTGCGCCTTGAAGCCGGCGATGAATGCTTCAATCATGCCTGGGATCAAAACAAACCAGCCAATCCGATGACGCTCCAAAGCAGACAATAACGGCTCGATCTGAAAACCATCGACCACGACGACTGTTCCGCCGCGCAACAGTGTCGCGAGACTGTGGTCCGTGGATGCCATGTGAAACAGCGGCGCCCAGGCGACAAAGGTATCGTGATGTGAGATGTTCAGCTCGGAGCTGAACACCAGCGCCCGCATGATCATCGCCCGATGCGAAATGACGGCCCCTTTGGGCTGGCCAGTGGTCCCACTGGTGTAAAGGATAACCAGGCCGTCTTCGGACTCCGCCGCAATGGGAAGCGCATGATTGCTGTTTTGCTGCAAAAGACGCTCGTATTGTGGACCGATCTTGATGACCTTACGGCCCTCTGCAGGAGAAAGTTCGAGATTTCCGGCCAGTTCTTCTTCAATAATCAAGAGCTTCGGTGAGACCAGATCGATACAGTAGGCGAGTTCCCGCTGCGACAATCGCCAGTTCAGGCAAGCGGTGATGATGCCGAGATTGGCGGCCGCCAGCTCCACTTCGAGATACTCCGGTCTGTTACGCGAGAGCAATGCTACGCGGTCGCCTCGTCGAAGATCTTGGCTCGCCAACATCGAGGTCGTGCGATGCACACGGTCAAGGAGCTGCCCATAGCTGATATGTCTTCCCTGATACTCGATCGCGACCGAAGATTTATGGATCAGCGCGCTCGCGCGAAACAGCTCGCCAATCGTGGGATTTGTGCCTGCCATCATTATCAGAGCTTTTTCGTGCCCGTCTGTCACGGCAAATCCTCCGAGTCTTGCTCTCGCCGCCCCCGACGACGGCCTCAACTGAAAAGTATAAGCTTGCAGCGGTTCCCGATCGGTTTTAAAATTCTAACATCTGTTCGAATGAATTCATAGCAGGTTCGCGGCGAGGGCGTATCGGAAAGCAGGAGAAATCTGCCGACTGCGATATGCATCGTCATCCCCCGTAAGGTTTAACCCGACCAAGCAAATCAACCAAGTGTCCAGAAGGGAAGCCGATGTCCAATCGTTATGCTGCTTATACCAAATTGAAGCTCGACTATCCGTCCAAGCGGGTTCTCCGGCTCACATTCGACCGGCCCGAGACCTACAATTCGGTCGACGCCGAGACCCACACTCAGCTCACCAATATCTGGCGTGATATCAACGACGATCCGGATATCAATGCGATCATCGTGACCGGGGCTGGCAAAGCCTTTTCGGCTGGGGGTGATTTCGAGCTGATCAAGAGTATTCTCGACAACCCGGTCGCACGCATGTCGACCTGGAAGGAGGCCAAGGATCTCGTTTATAACGTTATCAATTGCAACAAGCCGATCATCTCGGCGATCAACGGCGTCGCCGTCGGCGCAGGTCTTGTCGTCGGAATCCTTGCCGATATCTCGATTTGCGGAAAGTCCGCACGCATCGTCGATGGTCACACACGGCTTGGCGTCGCCGCAGGCGATGTCGCTTGTATCATCTGGCCGTTATTGTGCGGCCTTGCAAAAGCAAAATATTACCTGCTGACCTGCAAGCCGTTGTCCGGCGAAGAAGCTGAGCGGATCGGTCTTGTGTCGCTATGCGTCGAAGACGCGGACTTGCAGAGGATAGCGCTCGAGACGGCCGAGGAGCTTTCTAACGGCGCGCAGAGCGCGATCCGTTGGACCAAGTACGCTCTTAACAACTGGCTGCGTGTCAATGGCCCGCTGTTCGATACCTCGACCGCGCTCGAGATTTTGGGCTTCACCGGCGCTGAGGCGCGCGAGGGGCTTGCCTCGCATCTCGAAAAACGCAAGCCGGTGTTTCCACAGGATTGCCCGCTCTGATCCTTGCGCGCGACGATCATCCCAGAAGGGGGCCGGGATTTCACCCGGCCTTCTTCTTGTGGCAGCCATTAGCCGAGAATTATTTCATCGAATCAACAATTTCGCGAAGCCTAAATTTCTGGACCTTGCCGCTCGGCGTTTTCGGCAAGGCGTCAAGCACCTCAATGCGTTCAGGCCAGTAGTTCTTGGCTACAGCATTCTCTGCCATATACGCCATCAAGTCAGCTAACGTCAGCAATGCTCCCTCGCGCAGCACGACACAGGCACAGGCCCGCTCGCCCAAGCGTTCATCTGGCACTCCGACGATTGCGACTTCCCGGACAGCTGGATGGCTATACATCAGCTGCTCGATCTCAATCACGGGAATGTTCTCGCCACCACGGATGACAATATCCTTGGTGCGGCCGGTGATCCGGATATAGCCTTCCTTGTCCTTGCGGGCGAGGTCGCCGGTCTCGAACCAGCCATCCTGATCGACGGCATAGAGATGCGGCCGCTTGAGGTAGCCTACAAAGGTACCGGGGCCCCTCGCTTGTAGACGCCCTTCTTCATCATGAGGCAGGACTTTGCCCCCGCCATCGACGATCCTTACTTCCATACCCTGGCTTGGGCAGCCGTCGGTCTCGAAGACCTTTTCCGGTGGATCGTCGAGCTTGGTGGTTGTCACCAGCCCGTTTTCCGTCATGCCCCATCCCGAGACGATGTGCGCACCAAGATTCTGCGTAGCCTGGCGTACTAAAACACGAGGAATTGGGGCGCCTGCCGATACGAAAGTACGCAATGAACGCAGCGCTTCAGGCCGCCGCTCCGCCTCCGCAGTCAAATCCGCCAGAAACGGCGTCGATGCCATGGTCATCGTCACGCGCTCTGTCTCGATGATGTCGACCGCCTTGGCTGGATTCCAGATATCCTGAAGAACGACCCGTCCTCCTAGATAGAGGGGTAGAAGCAGGCCGACGAGAAAACCGGTCTGATGGGCCATCGGCGAGGCCATCAGCACGACATCGTTGGCTGTGAGGCGGACGCGATCCTCAAAATATCGCACGCTGTTCAGCAACGTATTGCTTGTGTGCATCACTCCCTTGGGTTCACCAGTTGTGCCCGACGTATAAAGCAATTGCACGACATGATCGGCTGAGGTAGTAGTCGTAGGTTCAAGCGGTTTCTGCGGCGTATTCAACACTGTCTCGAAGTCTCGATTGTCGCCCGAACCGATAACGATGACGTGCTCAAGTGTGGGCACCTTGACCTTGAGGCGGTCCGCCATTGCGGCGTGATCGAAATCGCGAAATCGCTGTGGAACGATCAGCACACGCGTCTCGGCCAAGGTCAGCATGAATTCCATTTCGCGATCGCGGAAAATAGGCATGACGGGATTTGTAACCGCGCCGATCCGCAGCAGTGCGAGGTGAAGGGCCACGAATTGCCACCAGTTCGGCAACTGGTACGACACCACTTCCCCAGGCCTGACGCCAAGCCGCAACAAATTAGCCGCTATCCGATCGGCAGTTTGCTGCAGTTCGCCGTATGTCAGCACCGTACGTCGGTTGAATGCAGCTTCGTAGCCAACAACCGCGACTCGCCCAGGATCATCCTTGGCGGTCTTCGAAAAAAACTCGAGCAGGGTTTGATCGCTCCAGAAACCAGCCGCCCGCATCGCTTGTTTGCGTCGATCTGACAAGACCGGATCCATCGCCATTGTACGCCCCTCCTTGTGAATTCCTTCAGGCATCGAGGTCGGGACGCAAGGAAAAGGTCCGCTTCCTTCTAGCCCGACAGGTCGCCATCTCCTCCGTGGTTCATGCGGCGCCAAGTTTCTCGCGAAGCCTGTCAACCGCTTCGGGATTGGCGAGTGCGGAAAGATCGCCGGGATCCTTGCTTTCGAACACCGCTCGCAGTACCCGACGCATGATCTTCATGTTGCGGGTTCGAGGCAGATCATCCACAAAAATTATCTTCTCCGGCCGATACGATGCTCCCATGCCCCTGACGATGGCCGACGATAGTTCTTCCGCGATGCCGTTCTCGATATCCACGCCCGGCATCGGGACACAGGCGCAGACGATCGCCGAACCCTTCACCGGGTGTGGAATACCAAACACGGCGGCCTCGGATATCTTGCCGGTCGCGATCAGGATGCCTTCGAGCTCCGAGGGGCCGGTGCGTTTGCCGGAGATCTTGATGGTGTCATCGGAGCGGCCGAGAATGTAATAGAGGCCGTCAGTGCCGCGCATTGCGAAATCGCCATGCACCCAAATGCCAGGGAGGGTGCTCCAGTAACTTTCGATGTAGCGCTCGTCAGCTTTCCACAGGCTCTTGGTCAATCCAATCGACGCATGGCGCAGAACAAGCTCGCCAACCTCGCCCGGCGGCAGGCTGTTGCCCGCCATATCCACGATGTCGGCGCCGACGCCCAGCGCCGGACGCGAGAACGAGCAGGGATTCATCGGATGATTGGGCGTCCCGGTGAAGATGCACCCGCCGACCTCCGTGCCGCCGGAAACGTTGATAATGGGAAGCCTGCTTTTGCAGACGTGCTCGAAGAACCATTGCCACGGCGCCGCGGTCCAGGCCTCGCCACCCGAAACGGTCATCCGCAGGCTCGACAGATCGTGACGCTCGACATCCTGCGGTCCGTAGCGCATAAGCCCGCGGATAATCGTAGGCGATACGCCAAGATAGCTGACGCGGTGATCCTGGATCAGCCGCCAGAATCGTCCAGTGTCCGGGAAATCCGGCGTGCCTTCGGCGATCAGAAGGCTCGCGCCGGCGAAACTGGGAATACACGCGCACATCGCGCCGACCATCCAGCCCATGTCACTGAGGAAGAAAAAACGGTCCGACGATTTGAAATCGGCGCAGATGATCATGTCGCGCGTGACCATAGAACCGATGAAGCCGATATGGGTCCAAACGCAACCCTTCGGTTCGCCGGTGGTTCCCGAAGTGTACAGCAGAATCGCGGGATCTTCCGCATTCATTTCGACGGTCGCAATCGAGCCAGCTTTGCCGGCAACGACGTCGTGCCACCAGTGATCGCGGCCCTCCCGCATCGGGGTCTCGACGTTAAGGCCATCGCGGTCGACGACGATCACGTACTGCACTGTCGGTGAGGATTCGAGCGCTACGTCGAGGACGGATTTGAGCGGTGCTGCGGCGCCACGCCGCCAGGTCCCGCTCGCGGTAATGACGGCCTTTGCGCCGCCATGGTTGAGCCGGGTTTGCATGGGAGCCGGACCGAAGCCTGAGAACAGCGGCATCAGGATCGCGCCTAATTTCAACACCGCGAAGAACGCGACAAAGGTTTCCGGCACGTTCGGCATGTAGAGTGCGACCACATCCCCGCTGCCGATACCGAGATCGGTCAACGCCAGCGCAAGCCGTCCAATCTCGTGGTCGATTTCGCGATATGAGAGGTTGCGCTGTTCGAGCTTGTCTTCGCCCTCCCAGACGAGAAACGTCTGATCCCAGACGTCGGTGCCGCGATGCTTGTCAATACAATTCAGGACAATGTTGGTGGTGCCGCCGACGCACCAGCGTGCCCATGGTTGCCCGCGCGACAAATCTAGCATGCGGTCGTAAGAGCGATAAAACCTGACGCCGCAGAACTTGAAAACCTCTTCCATGAGCCATGCGGGATCGGAGTCAGCCTTGAGCGAGAGGCTATCGTAATCGTCATATCCGGTCGCGCGCAGGAAAGCGGTCAGATTGCTCGCTGCAATTAGTTCGGGCGCAGGTGTCCATACATAGGACGTTGGATTGTCCATCGACTAGGTTTCCTGATTTGCAGTCAAGTTCAATTCGAGACTGACTTGCCGGCCGATAGGCACGCATACCCGATCGAACACGAGACGGTGGGCGGGCCCGCCCGACAAACATGTCCAGCCTGGACGTCCAATGCTAACGCTCTCGTCCTGCCGGTTCAATCAATTCTAACAATCGTTTGATAAATTTATTTGCCTGAAAGATCCACCTTTGCACGCTGGTCGTGACCCGATTGACTTGCCAAAATTTCTAACGTCTGTTAGGTAAATGGCAATGTCGGTCGAGGCGCAAGTGGTAGCCAGCCCAAATCTTCGAGAATTTCTCCTCCCAACGTATTATGTGGATTGCGATTCACCAGCGATTAAGGATTTCGTCTCGCGTGTGGCTGGCGATGAACAAGGCCGGTCGGCTACGGACAAGGCAATCCGGCTGTTTAACGCGGTACGGGACCAGATCAGATACGACCCCTACGCGGTGAGTTTGTCCGAAGCCGATTATCGCGCCAGCGAGATTCTCAAAATGCCTTCAGCGTTTTGTGTCCCGAAGGCAATATTGTTGGCCGCCGCCATGCGCGCCGCGGGAATTCCCGCCGCGATCGGCTTTGCAGACGTTCGCAACCATCTGAATTCCGCTAAGCTGACGGAGTTGATGGGAACTGATCTCTTCATTTATCACGGCTACGTCGCGCTTTGGCTCGACGGGAACATGTTCAAAGTCACGCCCGCGTTCAACATGGAGCTATGTGAACGATTTGGAGTCCGACCTCTTATCTTCGACGGTACGGCTGACGCCTTGTTTCACGAGTTCGACACGAGCGATCATCGCCATATGGAATACGTCAATGACCGAGGGTGGTTCGCCGACGCGCCGATACGCAAGATGCTTGAGGACTTCCGCGTTGCATACCCCGCACTGGTGACATTGAATACTGGTGGTGTCTCAGTAGATGACGCCGCCTTCGGAGCGCCTCAATCAAGGGAGTAGGCCGGAGCGAAGGAAACCACGGGATCTGACTACCCGAACCCACGCGCGAGCTGAATACGACACCCTGGGCGCGCAACGTGGTTCTTTGATTGCGCGGCCGGCATCATCCAATTGGCCCACCCCGAAAGCCTACGCACGGCCGCACAGGTTTCGCCGAGAGATGGCAGCGGCGATAGGTAGGCTCATTCTGAGGTCTGCCGCAATTCGGAAGGCTGCTTGGCGTATTGAACAGCGACCCGTCCGACCTTTTCGCGTGCGATGACAAGTTTCTGAATTTGTGCGGTTCCGTCACCGATTTGCAGGCCCATGACATCGAGATAACGCTGATGAAACGGTAGATCGGTGGTGTAACCGTAGTGGCCGTGAGTGAGGAGGCACTGGTGGATGATCTCGCAGGTTACCTTCGGCACATACCATTTGCACATCGCAGCTTCGGCGGTGTGTGCAAGCCCGCGATCTCTTAGCGAAAGCGTATAGTAGCAAAGCTGCCGCATCATGGTGAGCTGGGTCTCGGCTTCCGCGAGCGGAAAGCTCACGCCCTGAAACTGCGCGATCGGCCGCTCAAAGGCGATCCTTTCCGTTGAGTATTGCCATGCTTCATCGACCGAAGCCTGGGCCGGTCCGATGCACTCAAGGCCGATTAAGGCACGGCTATAGTCGAAGCCTGACATGATCTTGGAGAAGCCCTTGTTCTCCTCTGCCATCAGGCACTCGGCCGGAATGAAGACGTCGTCGAAGAACACCGAGCCGCGTCCGACAGGTTTGGTACCGATGTCATCAAAATGCGTCCGCGTGATTCCGCTCTGCGCCAGATCGACAAAGAACGCGCTGACGCCACGTGCGCCGTCTTCGACCTTCCCGGTCCGGGCAAAGATGACTGCTGCGTCGCATTGATCTGAAAAGCTCATGGAAGTCTTTTCACCGTTGAGGCGATAGCCATTTCCTGATTTTTCGGCTCGCAGAATAAGGTTGGCAGCGTCCGAACCGCCCCGCGGCTCGGTCAGGCCGAGGCCGATAATCTTCTCGCCGCGGGCCACTTGAGGCAGCCACTCCTGAGCGATTTCGGGCGAGGCGTGCTCTGCGAGCATCCCGCCGAGCAGTGACGCCAGGAGCTGGACGTAGCTGGCGTTGAAGTCTCCATAAGCGATCTGCTCGACAATAATGCCTGCCGTCACGCTGCTTTCGCCAAGGCCGCCGTATTTTTCCGGCAGGTCGGCGCCGATCAGGCCGAGTGATCCCATTTGTTTCAGCATGGCACGGTCAATGCGGTGTTCCCTTGCCCGCTTCTGATAGTGGGGGGCCAGCTTGTCCTTCGCGAAACGCTTCGCGGTTTCCTGGAAAGCCTGCTGCTGCTCGCTAAGCGCGTAATCCATCGCAACCTCTCCCATCTAGGTGATCTTGAGTTCTTGCATTCAGTCTAACAACTGTTAGAAATTTAACAACCAGCCGCGGAGCCAAGTTCATGCTGACGCCACCCAGCCCCGGAACGTCGCTTTATCCTCATTTGCTGTCGCCCCTGAAAGTCGGGCGAACCACGCTGCGCAACCGCATGATCATGGGGTCGATGCATACCCGCCTCGATATGGAGGAGAACGGCGTGCATAAGATGGCGGTTTTCCTTGCCGAACGGGCCAAGGGGGAGATCGGACTTATCATCACCGGTGGCTATGCGCCCAACACCGCGGGTTTGATCGAGCCTGGCGGGCCGATTTTGACCGAATGTGCGCAAGCCCTTGAACTTCGCCGCATCACCGATGCCGTCCATCAGCACGGCGGCAAAATCTGCATGCAGGTGCTGCATTCGGGCCGCTATTCAAAGCAACGGGACTGTGTCGGTCCCTCCGACATTCCGACCCGCATCAATCGGTTTCCCCCGCGCGCAATGACTGGGGCAGAGATTGAACAGACGATCTCGGATTACGTGCGCTGCGCGCTGCTCGCCAAGGAGGCCGGGTTCGATGGCATTGAGATCATGGGATCGGAAGGTTACCTCATTAATCAGTTCGCGGTGCTGCGAACCAACAACCGTACCGACGAGTGGGGCGGATCGGAGGAAAACCGCCATCGGCTCGCGGTCGAACTCGTCAAACGCACGCGAGGCGCCATCGGCGACGACTTCATCATTGTCTACCGAATATCGGCGTTGGACCTCGTCGAGGGAGGTGCAACCGGCGAGGAGATCGATCGGCTTGCCCAACGGGTCGAGGCCGCGGGCGCCGACATTCTCAACACCGGTATCGGCTGGCATGAAGCCCGCGTTCCCACGATCGCTTACGCCATCCCGCGCGGCGCATGGCGTTTTGCGGCCTCGCGTTTGAAGAAAGCGGTGGGGATTCCGGTGGTGGCATCAAACCGCATCAATACCCCGGATGTCGCCGAGGAAATTCTGGCGGCTGGCGATAGCGATCTGATATCGATGGCGCGCCCGATGCTGGCCGATCCCCACTTCGCGAAGAAGGTGCGGGAGGGCAACACCGGCAAAATCAACATCTGCATCGCCTGCAATCAGGCTTGTCTTGACCTGATCTTTTCGGACCGGACCGCGAGTTGCCTGGTTAATCCGCGCGCGTGCCGCGAGACTGAGTTCGAAGACGGTCCGGCTGAGACCTCGCGCAAGGTTGCAGTGATCGGCGCCGGCGCAGGCGGTCTCGCGGCTGCCGCCGAAGCCAGCCGCCGCGGGCACAAGGTCACCTTGTTTGAGGCCGCTGATCGCATAGGGGGGCAACTCAACCTTGCCCGAGCGGTTCCGGGCAAGGTGGAGTTTGACGAAATGCTGAGTTATTACAGCGGCCAGCTTGCCGATGGCGGCGTCGATCTCAGGCTGAATTCGGCGCCGTCGGTTAGCGACCTGAAAGAGGCGCGGTTTGATGCCGTCGTCATCGCCTGTGGCGTCCATCCCCGCGTTCCGGCGATTCCCGGCATCAAACATCCCAAGGTGGTGTTCTACAACGATTTGCTGAGTGGCAAAAGCCACGCGGGACGGCGAGTCGCCATCATCGGCGCGGGAGGCATCGGTTTCGATGTCGCCGAATACCTCTGCCATTCGCAGCCTGATGAATCGCCGAAATCACGGGCGATGGATATTCGTGAATTTCAGCAGGAGTGGAATGTCGATGCCAGCCTTACGAAGGCCGGCGGGCTATTAGGCGATCCGCT
The DNA here is from genome assembly GCA_029946075.1 of bacterium. GTDB lineage: Bacteria > Pseudomonadota > Alphaproteobacteria > Rhizobiales > Xanthobacteraceae > Bradyrhizobium. The sequence continues at coordinate 16,866 of JAQSDT010000619.1, forward strand.
GGCCCCAAAGCCAAGTCCACGCGAAATTACAATGCTACAGCGCAAGAAGACGCGGCCCGGGCTCGGCCTCGGCGTCTCGACCGGTTGGATCCTGCGCAGCAGTCTCGAGAAGCGCGGAGTCAAGATTGTCGGAGGGGTTACCTATCAGCGAATCGACGATCAAGGTTTGCATTTCGTCGTCGAGGGCGAGCCACGTACGCTCGCCGTCGATACAATCGTGATTTGCGCCGGCCAAGTGTCCAACCGCGACATGCTTGCCGAACTGCTCGAGACCGGAATCGAGACGCATGTCATCGGCGGCGCCAAGGAAGCTGCCGAACTCGACGCGATGCGCGCGGTCGAGGAGGGCGCGCGGGCCGCGCAATCACTTTAATGCGATCGGGAGCCTAAGATGAGTTCGCAAAGCAGCCAGCCGAGCTACGGGTTCACGGACGACGAGCTCTCCACGATCCCGACAGTGTACCGACCTGATCTGTTCGCCGGCCAGACCATCATCGTCAGCGGCGCTGGGAGCGGTCTCGGGAAGGCGATCGCATTCCTGTTTACACGACTGGGCGCCAATCTGGCAATCTGCGGGCGCGACGCCGAGAAGCTCGCACGCGTCGTTCCGGATCTAGAGAGTCTCGGCGCCCGCGTCTTCAGCAGAAGTCTCACCATCCGCGACCCCGATCAGGTCAACGAATTCGTCAAAGACGTCTGGGATCATTTTGGTCGTGTCGATGTGATGGTCAATAATGCCGGTGGGCAGTTCGCCCAGATGGCCATCGACTTCAAGCCAAAGGGCTGGAACGCAGTGATCGATACCAACCTGAATGGATCGTGGTGGATGATGCAAGCGGCGGCTCGCGAGTGGATCGAGCGCGGCAAGACCGGTAATATCGTCAATATCGTGGCATTGATCTGGCGAGGCCTACCGGGGATGGCGCACACCGCCGCGGCTCGGGCCGGCGTGATCTACGCGTCCAAGACCGTGGCGGTCGAATGGGCGCCGCACGGCATCCGGGTGAATTGTGTTGCCCCTGGCGTCAATGAAACCATGGCGTTCGACCGCTATGTCCCGGAGGGCTCCGCGACCTATAAGGAAGCGAACCCGATGAAACGGCACGGCGATGCATGGGATATCGCCGAGGCCTGCGTTTATCTCGCGGCGCCGTCAGGGAAGTTCATCACGGGCGAAACGCTTTCGGTAGACGGCGGGCAGCAAATGTGGGGCGATCCGTGGCCTGCCGGACGTCCGGAATATTTTCGCATTGGTCAGACGTAAATAGGCTCCCGAAATCGAATATCCGATATGCCGCCACAGCGTTAACGATTTTGACCGCTACGACAATCCTGCATCGCCGCGTTCGCGTTTGGCAAATTTAACGGCGTCGATCATGTCGCGGGCGTCGTGGGCCAGATGTAGCGTCTCGCCGCCGTCGATGTACCAGTCCTCGCCGGTGACGAATTGACCGAGCGGCGAGGACAGAAAAATGATTGCTGCAGAAATATCCTCGACGCTGCCCATGCGTCCCAGCACGTTGCGGTTGAGCCTGACCCAGTCGTCCGGCGGTATCGGATAGCGGCCAAGCGCCTCGGTCTTGATGGTTCCGGGTGCGACGCAGTTTAGGCGAATACCGAACTCGGCCCACTCGTAGGCAAGCGTTCGCATCATCGCAGTAACGCCGCCGCGCGCCGCCGCAGTATGCACGAAGCCGCCAAGGCCGCTGCGGATACAGGCGGTTACGAACACAATCGATCCGCCATTCGCCAACATGAAATGGTCTGCGGCAGCCTTGGTTACCTGCCAGGAACCGATCAGGTTGTTGCGGATCACGGTCTCAAAGCCCTTGTTGCTGAGTTCGCGGGCTGGCGTCACGAACTGTCCGCCGGCATTATTGACGAGGATATTGAGCCCGCCGAACTCGGCCTTGATCTCCTGCATCGCGCGTTCGATCAGGTCGGGCTCGCGAATGTCCGCCGATATGGCAAATGCCTCGCCACCCGCCTCGCGTATTACCTTTGCGGTGCTCTGTATCGGATCAATGCGGCGGCCGAGAACGGCGATGCGGGCCCCGCAGCGCGCCATCTCAATGGCCGTGGCGCGGCCCATTCCAGTGCCGCCGCCGGTGACGAGCGCGACCTGACCCTTGAGAAGGTCCGGCGCAAAGCGCATTTTTGAAGGACTCTCGTGCATCACCGATCCCATGCCTGAAATTCTTTTGCGTTCGATCAAACTTGCGGTATTCTAACATATGTTAGAATGTATAAAAAGGCAGATCGATGTCAGACAATGAACCTGTTCGTTACTCGGTCGATGATGGCATCGCCACGATTACCATCGACCGTCCCGCGAGCAAGAACGCCTTGTCGGTCGAGGCGATGAACGGTTTGACCGACGCTTGGGAGCGTGTCGAACGGAATTCACAGGCGAGGGTGGTGATCCTGACCTCGGCTGACTGCGGCGTATTCTCCGCCGGTCTGGACCTCAGGCAGGCAGCCGAGATCAGGGCGCGTGACGGTGTCGATATTCTGACCCTGATGCGCGATCCGATGCAAACGGCCATGCGAGCCGTTTCAAAGCCGATCATCGCCGCGATGACAGGGTCGCTGATGGCGGGCGGGATGCTGCTGGCGCTGAAGTCCGACTTGAGGGTAGGCTTACGCGGAACGCGAGCCGGGATTACTGAGGTCAAGATGGGGCGGGGATCGCCGTGGGCGGTACCGCTGCTCTGGATGTTGCCGCAACCGGTGCTGATGGAACTCGTCTTGACCGGCGACACCCTGCCAATCGAGCGGCTCGCGGAATACGGTTTCGTCAATTATCTGGAAGAAACACCCGCCGCTGTTCGTGCGCGTGCATTGCAGCTTGCGCGCAAGATTGTAGAAGGCGCACCATTATCAGTGAGGGCGGCCAAGGCCAGCGTGTTGGCCGCGATGGACCTCGGCTGCGAGAAGGGACTTGTTGAGGCCAACAGGCTTCATGTCGAAACCTATGCAAGCCTCGATGCCATCGAAGGCCCGAGAGCCTTTGCCGAGAAGCGCAAACCGGTGTGGCAAGGTAAATAAGGAAAGGCAGACGAGGATTGTACCGAATGATGTCCGCCTTCATGCTTTCAAGTCGATAGCGGATACCAATCCTTCCGACAATTGTTCCTTAGCCCGCAAGGTCAACGATGAGCACACATCATGCCGACACCCCGACTCGCTCGGCTTATTTCGGAGAAGAGCATGAATTGCTGAGAGCCCAGCTAAGGCGTTTCGTCGAGGAGGAGATCAAGCCGCACGCGCTTCAATGGGAACAGGACGGCATGGTGCCGCGCGACGTGCTGCGGCGCATGGGCGAGCTTGGCTTCCTTGGCATCCGCTATCCGGCAGAATATGGCGGCTCCGACATGAATACGTTGGCCACCGTTGTTTTGGCCGAGGAACTGGGACGGTCGACGTTCTCGGGTGTGGCTATCACCGTACTTGTTCATACCGACATGGCGTCGGTGCATCTCTACAACGCGGGCTCGCAGGCATTGAAAGACCACTTCATGCCGGATGTCGTTGCCGGGAAGAGCATAGTCGCGGTCGGCGTCACCGAACCCGGCGCGGGCTCCGACGTGAAGGGCATTCGCACCACCGCGCGCCGCGAAGGCGACGGCTATGTGCTCAATGGCGCCAAGATGTTCATCACCAACGGTGTACACGCGAACCTTTATTGCATCGCGGCCGTGAGCAGTCCGGATGCACGTCCGTCCCAGCGCATGTCGATATTCCTCGTGGAGAAAGGTACGCCCGGTTTCCGGGTTGGTCGTGCACTCGACAAGCAGGGCTGGCGGTCATCAGACACGGCGGAGTTGCTGTTCGAGGATTGCCGGATCCCCGCGACGAACCTGCTCGGCGAGGAGGGACGCGGCTTCTACGCGATCATGCGGAACTTCCAGAACGAGCGGATCGTGATCGGCGCAATGGCGATGGGTGAGGCACAAGCCGCGATCGAGATCACGCTGGACTGGGTCACGCAACGGCAGACCTTCGGCGCGCCGCTGTGGTCGAGACAGGCTATCCGTCATCGGCTGGCGATGCTGGCGGCCAAGGTCGAGGCAGGACGGCAGCTTGTTTATCACGCGGCATGGCTGGTAACACAGGGGATCGACGCGACCAAGGAAGTATCGATGGTCAAGGCTTATTGCGGCGAGCTCGTCAACGAGGTGATGTACACGTGCCTGCAGTTTCACGGCGGCATGGGTTACATGCGAGAGAGTACGATTGAACGAATGTCGCGAGATGCTCGTGTTCAATCGATTGGCGGCGGCACTACGGAAGTGATGCTGGAAGAGGTCGCCAAGCGTATGCGGTAACTAACGCACAAATTGGAAACGCTAACGCGGCAAAATGCCATTGAAGATTAACAACGTGGTCCGGTTCGCTAATTCTTGCACCGAGCTGCTTTTTCGCGCATCAAACCACTCGACCGTCCAATTCATAGCACCAAGAATGAACCTGCGTAGCGGAACAATTAATATCTCCGGGCGGATTTCGCCGGCACGCTGCGCATCCACCAGCATGTCATCCCAATATTTCCCATAAGCGCGGCGCAGTGGTCGATGCCGCTTCTTGATGCGCTCGGGCAATTGACCGTAGATACGTATATTGGCGGAGGTATAGTCGCTCTCTTGCAGCAGGGTGACGAGATGGGCTTTGATCGCGGCGCTGATCTTGTTCCGGTGTGATCCCTTGCCAAGGTCATTCACGCTTGCCTTTACCGCATCGACTATGCGTTGCAATCCGAGTTCGAGGATTTCGTCCAATATCGCGGTTTTCGAATCAAAGTGGTAATAGATGCTGCCTGCCTTCATTCCCGCCTTGTCAGCGATCTGTCGAAGCGTCGTCGCAGAATAGCCCTGCTGCCGAAAAAGCTGTGCTGCGACCCGAAGGATAAGGTCGCGTGAAACTTGCGATTTCGGCGGCACGGCAAGCGCGACGTTTTTACGCTTGGGCTCGCGCTTTGCAACCCGCTTCATTCTTGATGAAGATTTCAAATCTTGCTCGCTCAAACCCGAATGGCATCACCGTACAAAGCCCCAGCTTTTGCACCAGATGAGAAATGCCTATGTAATAGACCAACAAGACTGTTCGGGCAACATTGCGAAGCTCTGAAACTACTTCAGAAATTTCAACGGGCGACCAGCAGCTGACTCGAACTCGGATGATATATTAGTGACGATCCGATCGTAATAGAGAGATGGACCTCTTGCAAGCAAGGTGTGGTCTTGTCCCATTGGTCTAGTCGGCTACAACTCAATATCGCCCACCAGCAGTGCGGCCGGTAATACGCCAGCCGTTGCCACCCCTGACGGCGCGGGGCTTGATTATCGTGGCATCAGAGCCGGCACCCGGTTCCGAGAGCCCGAAACACATCGAGGTGCGTCCCGCGACTATGTCGTCGAGGCAATGCGCCTGCGCTTCCGGCGTCGCCTGCATCAGCATCGCGCTTCGCCCGAACGCTCGATGCGCTATCACCCATGGCGTTAGGATCGAGTGGCCGCCAATCCGCCTGTAGATCGCCTCCCACGCGACGTAATAGGCAAGATGGCCAAGGCCGCCGCCGAGAGCGACCGGTGCGCACATCGCATGGAAGCCGGCTGCCGCTGATGCCATGCGCACCTCGCGGATCAGCGCGCGCACCTCCGGCCCATAACGCCCGTCAGCAGCATAAGTGCGGCGCGAATCATCTAGCAGCGCGTGGTTGCGCTCCAGCCGCGGGAGAACCTCGACTTCGACAAACCGCATGACCCCATCGCGCACCGCAACCGCGTCTTCGACGGCTGCCGGACAGCGGTCGCGATCTGTGTTCTCAACCGACGCTGTCGCGCCTGGAGAATGCTCCACGCCTGCGCGACGTGATCCGCCTGACCTACACTTTGGTCGACGCATGGATGGATAAAATAGCCGGTCCCGGAAATCTGCACAGGGCGATAAGTGGAATTTCTGCCTGACTGCGGGCACGCTGTGCCTGCGAATCAGGAGAGACCATGAACAGACGACCGCGCCGGAACCACACACCGGCCTTCAAGGCGAAGGTGGCGCTTGCCGCCGTCAAGGGCGATCGAACGATAGCCCAATTGGCCGAGCATTTCGACGTCCATCCCAATCAGATCACTGCATGGAAAGCCCAGCTGGAGGGCGGCGCTTCCGGAGTTTTTGGACCTGGCAGCGCTGCGTCGGCTGCGCCCGCGATTGATGTGAAGTCGCTGCACGCCAAGATCGGGGAGTTGACGCTGGAGAACGATTCCTAAGAAACGGCCGCACCGACTTTCGGCTCCATGGGTTGGAGAACAAAGCCGAATGCCTTGGCACGTCGCTGCAAATTGTTGACCACTCGCGTCCGGTAACGCGTCTCGTAGGACGAGGCCCCGGGATCGACATAGTCCATTCCGTATCGCACAGCGTTGTAGAACAGAACTGCGATCTTGCGGGCCGTGGCAGTCACGGCCTTCGCCTTGCCGATGCGCGCTGAGAGCCGCCTATAAAAGGCGCCGAGGGCAGTTTCTGTACGACCCACGGTCACGGCAGCAAGGCGCAAAAGTGCTTCCGAACAAGATCTCTATCAAGATGTTTGTAATGCTGCGGTTGATGGCGGCAAATTTCTGGGCACGGCCATTTTCCTGATCGAGGACGACTCTTCGTGGTTCCGGATGGCCGCTGGGGCCGGTCCCTTCGTTCATTTGATCGAGCAACTTCGTTTTTCTTCTGATGCCACCATTCCGCACGGTCAGGGACTCGGTGGCGAGGCGTTTCGCACGGCCAGACCGTGCATTAGCAGCGATGTTCTCAACGATCCCAGAACCCAACCGTGGAAGGAACTGGCCGCGAGCGCGGGCCTGATGGCGAGTGCCGTGCTGCCTCTCCTTCGAGACGGCCAAGCGGACAAGACATTGGCACGATAGCCCAATTCCCATCAGATCTGGAGCCGGCCTACCCCTATTGAGAAATGGAGAAGCGGTTGGCGTCCTGCTCTTCCTGTCGAGCGAAACGGATGTGTTTACCCCAGAATTTATGAAGCTGCTGGGGCGGCTTGCTGACAACGTATCATTCGCGATGGAAATGCTGGAGCGTGAGGACGCCCGACGCGCTGCAGAGCAAGCTAAGGACCGGCTGACGCGGATGCCCGTCAACGACTTCATGACCAAGAACGGAAGCATCCGCGACGACGGCCGCATGATGCGCGACATGTACCTTTTGCAGACCAAGAAGCCGTCGGAATCGAAGGGCGAGTGGGACCTGATGAACGTCGCCGCGACCATTCCGGCTGAGGTAGCGTATCGGTCGCTCGCGGACCCGCCCAATGGCGCCGAGCACCTTCCCGTCCCTCTTGATGGGAATGCGGGAAACGACTCTGTCTCCGCCGCGCATGCGCTGAATTTTCCCGACCTCGGCCTTGCCCGTGGCCACGATCTCATGCAGTCGCGTGTTGTCGATGACGGTCTCGACCGGGCGTCCGTTTCCTTCGCCGGCCTTCAGCCCGAAAAACGCTTCGTGGATCGGAGAAATGTAGACGATCTTGGCCTTGTCATCGACGATCGTCATGGCGTCGAACGGATCCGTCAGCAGGTGCTGCAGGATGTCCCAGGAGAAATCGACGCTGCCGATGAAGCTGAGAAGTGCGTCGCCCGGCGTTTCGCTGAGAACGAGCATTTCTCCGGACCCGGCCAGAGTGACCAGCACCACGTATATCTTGCGATCGAGATTCAGCGTCGTGATGCGCCGCTCGCGCGCCTCGGCCATCTAGGCCTGATCTGCGGTCAACGAATTCAGACGTGGATCGGAGCCCACGCCGACCGAAGCGATTACACGAGCCGCAGCGTCGAAGAGAAGCACACCGGCAATCGTGGCGGTAATCGGATTAGGCATTTCCTCAGTGTCCTTGTTGAGGACATGTGAGCACAGTGAGGACGCCGCTTCAAGAAACTTTGCCGCTCCTGAGGACACAAATTTAAGAGGCTCCAAAGGCTACCCCTGCAAAACAAGGAGTTCCACGACCCAGGAGCAGCAGCGGCGAAATGGCACGGGTGTTGCTGATGTCTGGATAGCAGCAACGCCCATGAAGGCAGTTCTCGAATGCTGCATTGCGAGATAGGGATGAAACCGTACTTAACTCTCCATCACGCTGCGAGCGCGCAGCGCTACTACAGCGAACGGATGTGGTGCGAAGACACCTTCTACAGTCTGCTCACCAGTCATGCGACCGAGCGGCCTGATGTCGTGGCGCTGCAGGATGCTCGCCAAGCGCTGACGTGGGGCGAGCTCAAGCGTTGGACGGGCGGTGTTGCGGCAGATCTGCGCGAATACGGGCTAGTCCGCGGCGACCGCGTGATGATGTGGTTGTCAAACCGCATCGAAGCGGTCGTCATGTTCCTCGCCTGCGCGCGTGAAGGGATCGCCTGCAACCTCTCGGTTCACAAGACCTACGCATGCGCCGGGGTCGGCGATCGTCCCAACACGCTGTCGGCGCGGGCGCTTCTGACCGAAGACGGTTGGGGTATCGACCGTGCGACCATCGACTACGGCTGGTTTCTATCCGGAGATCTTGGCGTCATGGACGCCAAAGGCAATCTCCGCATCGAGAGGCGCGCCTCAAGGACCTGATAATCCGTGTCGGCCACAACATCTATCCGTCGCACTGGCTTCTTTCTTACTTATCGCGGCCATGCGGACAGCCAACGTGCGTGGCACACGCTTTGCTAACTGCCAAAAATAGTCACTTGGGGAGGGTTACATGAAGAGTTGGTCGGCAATCATTGGGGCTCTGATCTTAAGTTCGCTATCTATGGATGTATTGGCTGATACGTACCCGTCAAAGCCGATACGGTTGATTATCCCATTTGCTGCGGGTGGCCCGACAGACGCGCTTGGGCGAACGTTCGCTAAGGAGCTCGGGGAAGTACTTGGACAAACGGTCGTCGTCGAGAATAGATCTGGCGCGGGCGGAAACATTGGAACGGACGCCGTCGCCAAGTCCCCTCCAGACGGTTATACCATCGGCTTCGGCACGAATGGACCGCTCGCAGGCAATGTCACGCTCTTCAAGTCGCTGCCTTATGATCCGACCACGGCATTCGCCCCAATCACCCGCATCGCGTTCGTATCGAACTTAATCGCAGTGCATCCTGGTCTGGGTGTGAAAACGTTGAGCGAACTGATTGAGCTGATTCGAAGAGAGCCCAACAAGCACAATTTCGCGCACGGAGGCTCGGGCACTACACAGCATCTCGGCGGAGAGCTGTTCAAGTCGATGGCGCAGCTGCAGATGAGCGGTGTGGCTTATCGTGGCGAAGGGCCCGCGCTTAATGACGCTATTGCGGGTCATGTCCCGATCATCTTTTCGAGTCTTGCAACCGGCATCCCCATCGTGCAGTCGGGTCACCTCATCGCGCTGGCGGTGACTTCGAAGGATCGCATTCCGGCTGTCGCTAACATTCCGACGGTGGCTGAAGCTGCCCTGCCAGGGTATGTTGCAACAGCTTGGTACGCGCTGCTCGCGCCTGCCGGTACTCCACAGGCAATAGTTGAGAAGCTGAATGCCGCTGCTCGCAAGGCCATGGAGTCTCCTGCGACGAAGAAGCTTCTCGATCAAGCCGGAGCGATTACTGCCCCAACCACACCCGGCGAGCTTGGCGAGTTCATCAAGAGTGAAATCAGTCGTTGGAAGCCAATCATTGAGATGTCTGGCGCCAAAGTCGACTGACGAGCCAGTAGGACTTCTGCGTGTCCAACCCCACATGTGCTCGCACTCCCGAACTTAACGACGCTGGCACTTTTATTGCTCAGGCTTTCACAAAGGGAACTTGAAGCACCGTGTTGCATTGCGAGATAGGGATGAAACCG
>JAQSDT010000620.1 GCA_029946075.1 bacterium
GCATCATGTGCTGAAGACCATCCAGTCGGTGATCGAAGCCGCCGGCGGCACCATCAAGTTCGACAGCGATGCATCGACTGAGGACCTCGATGGCATCGTGATCGACTGCCGCGGCCTTTCCGCGCGCGACGAGCAGCCGCTGCTGCGCGGCGTCAAGGGCGAGATGATCATCGTCGAAACCAGCGAAGTGGAACTGTCGCGCCCGGTGCGGCTGATCCATCCGCGCTGGCCGCTCTACGTGATCCCGCGCGGCGACGGCAGGTTCATGCTGGGCGCGACCTCGATCGAGGCCGAGGACACCGGCGTCAGCGTCCGCTCGGCACTGGAGCTTTTGGGCGCCGCCTATGCGGTGCATCCGGCCTTTGCCGAGGCGCGCATCGTCGAATTCGGCTCGGGGCTGCGCCCGGCCTATCCCGACAATCTGCCGCGCATTACGGTCGACAGGAAGATCGCCGTGAACGGGCTTTATCGTCACGGCTTCCTGCTGGCGCCCGCGCTGGCGGAGCTGACGGTGGCTTACGTCGAGCGCGGCGCGATCGACAATGAAGTGATGCGATGCGTGTGACCGTCAACGGCGAGCCACGCGAGATCAACGCCGCCAGCGTCGATGCGCTGCTGGCCGAACTCGAATATGAGGGCACGCATTTCGCCATCGCGGTCAATTACGACGTGCTGCCGAAGAGCCGCTGGGCGGAAACGGCGCTGAATGCCGGCGACGAGATCGAGATCATCACGCCGCGGCAGGGAGGGTGAGAGTTATGGATACAAGCCCTCTCTCCCCGTCGTCCCGGCGAAGGCCGGGACCCATAGCCACTGGCGGATGTGGTGACGAAAGGTATCTGCCATCGTGCCACCAAGAGAGATCACGCGGTATGGGTCCCGGCCTTCGCCGGGACGACGGGAATTAACACCATGCTGAACTTCTACGGCAAAACCTTCACCTCCCGGCTGCTGATCGGCAGCGCGCTGTATCCCTCGCCGGCGATCATGCAGAACGCGATCCGCGCCTCGGGCTCGAACATCGTCACGGTATCGCTGCGGCGCGAATCCGCCGGCGGCAAGACCGGCGATGCGTTCTGGTCGCTGATCCGCGAGCTCGACGTCACCGTGTTGCCGAACACCGCCGGCTGCCGCAGCGTGCGCGAGGCCGTCACGACAGCAAAACTGGCGCGCGAATTGTTCGCCACACCGTGGATCAAGCTGGAAGTGATCGCCGACAACGACACGTTGCAGCCGGATGTGGTCGGCCTGGTCGAAGCAGCTACCATCCTGATCAAGGACGGCTTTGAAGTATTCCCTTACTGCACCGAGGATCTTTCGGTGGCGATGCGGCTGGTCGACGCCGGCTGCAAGGTCGTGATGCCGTGGGCGGCGCCGATCGGCAGCGCCAAGGGCATCACCAATCGCGATGCGCTGAAACTGATGCGCGAGCGGCTGCCCGATATCACGCTGGTGGTCGATGCGGGTCTGGGCGCGCCCTCGCACGCCGCGCAGGCGCTCGAACTCGGCTTTGACGCCGTGCTGCTCAACACCGCCATCGCCAAAGCCGCCGACCCCGTCGCGATGGCCAACGCCTTCCGGCTCGGTGTCGAAGCCGGCCGTATTGCTTACGAGGCCGGGCTGATGGAAGCCCGCGATTTCGCCTCCCCCTCAACCCCTGTGATCGGGACCCCGTTCTGGCATGCCGTATCCTGACAAATTCTATCCCGTCGTTCACAACGTCGCCTGGGTAACGCGGCTGGCGCTGCTCGGCGCCGGCACCATCCAGCTGCGTGCCAAGGACCTCAACGAGGGCGAGGCGCTGCAGATGGTCAGCGACGCGCTGGAGGCCATCAAGGGCACCGCGGCGAAGCTCGTCGTCAACGACTACTGGCGCGCGGCGATTGTCGCCGGCGCCAAGCATCTGCATCTCGGCCAGGAAGACCTCGCCGAGGCCGACCTCGACGAAATTCGCAAGGCCGGCCTGTCGCTCGGCATCTCCACCCATGACGACGAGGAACTGGCGACGGCGCTGCGCGCCAAGCCGGATTACGTCGCGCTCGGGCCGATCTTTCCGACCACGCTGAAATCGATGCGCTTCGCGCCGCAGGGCATTCCCAAGATCGGCGAATGGAAGAAGCGGATCGGCACCATCCCGCTGGTCGCGATCGGCGGCATCAAGTTCGAACAGTCCGCCGAGATTTTTGCGGCGGGTGCGGATTCCATCGCAGTCGTCAGCGACGTCACCCAGCACGCCGATCCCGATGCAAGGGTAAGGCAGTGGCTGGGGGAAGAAGTGAAGGCGGCGTGATGAAGCATTCCCAACCATCAACGTCATTGCCTGCGACAAACGCGGAGCGTTTGCGCAAGGGAGCGCAAGCGACGAAGCAATCCATTCTCACCGCACGCTCGGTGACATGGATTGCTTCGCTGCGCTCGCAATGACGGAGAAAACAACTAGAGATTCAACGGAGGATACACCATGAACATCCGCTCCAATCCCGACACCACCCTGCCCGCCGTCACCACCGGCCCGCTGCCCTCGTCGCGAAAAATCTTCGCAACCCCCGACGCTGCACCCGACCTGCGCGTGCCGCTGCGCGAGATCATTCTCTCGGAAGGCGCCGGTGAGCCGAACCTGCCGGTCTACGACACTTCCGGCCCCTACACCGATCCGGCCATCGTGATCGACGTCAACGCCGGCCTGCCGCGCAATCGCATGGCCTGGGTCAAGGAGCGCGGCGGCGTCGAGGAATATCAGGGCCGCGACATCAAGCCGGAAGACAACGGCA
>JAQSDT010000621.1 GCA_029946075.1 bacterium
CAGTTCGTCCGACCACACCAGCGGCCGGTGCACGGCGTAGCGCGCCACCACGCCGGCAAACAGGATCACGATTTCGGCGACCACGAGCAGCGCCGCCGGAATCTCGACCAGCATGCCCAGCGCGTGCTCGACCGACGCCAAGGCGGAACGGCGGCGAGGGGGCTCAGCCACCTCGCCGCCAGCGACTTCGGTCATTCCGGCATGAGCCATCGAAGTCCCCGCACCCGGCTTCCGGTTAACTTACGACAGCTTGCCGACGGACTTTTCCAGCAGATCCCAGGCCTGGTCGCCGTACTTGCCCTTCCACTCGGCATAGAAGCCGGCGGAACGCAGCTTGTCGCGGAACGGCGTCACGTTGGGCTGATTGAAGGTCAGGCCCTTGGAGGCCAGTTCCTGCTGCAGGCCGGCGTTCAGCTTGGCGACGTCCTCGCGCTCCTTGACGCCAGCGGCGTTGATGTTCTTCGCCACGATGGTGCGAACTTCTTCCGGCAGCTTTTCCCAGGCGCGGCGGTTGGCCAGGAACCAGAATCCGTCTCACATGTGATTGGTCAGCGAGCAGTATTTCTGCACTTCGTTGAGCTTTGCGGTCGAGATGATGGCCAGCGGATTTTCCTGGCCCTCGACGATCTTGGTCTGCAGCGCGGAATAGACCTCGCTGAAATTGATCGAGGCGGGGGCTGCATCGAATGCCTTGAACATCGAGGTCCACAGCGGCGACACCGGCACGCGGATCTTGAAGCCCTTGAGATCCTCAGGCCCGTTGATCGGCTTGCTCGACGATGTGGTCTGGCGGAAACCGTTGTCCCAGATCTTGTCCATCACGACGAGATTGGCCTTGGTGATCTCGCCGCGGATATAGGCGCCGAGGCCCCCGTCCATGGCCTTCCAGACCGTGTCGTAGTCCGGGAATGCGAAGCCGATGCCGCTGATCGAGGCCGCCGGCACCAGGGTCGCCAGAATCAGGCCCGACAGCGTGAAAAACTCGACGCCGCCCGAGCGGATCTGGCTCAGCATGTCGGTGTCGGAGCCGAGTTGGTTGTTCGGGAAAATCTGCAGGTCGAACCGGCCATTGGTCTCGGCCTTGATCGCCGCCGCCATCTCCTTGGCGCGGATATTCAGCGGATGGCCGTCCGGCAGGTTGTTGGCGTATTTGTAGGTGAATTCGGCGGTCTGGGCCCGCGCCACCATGGGCGCGCCAATGCCGCCCAGAACGGCTGACGCAGCGGATGCCTTGAGAAGCGTACGACGTGAGAAGCTCATTTGGGTTCTCCCTTGAGTTCTTGTTCTTGAGGTCCGGACCGGCTGCCTGGACCTGCCGTCGCGGTTCGTCCGCGACATCGAGACCGCTTATTGCAGCCGACGCAGCCTGCGGCAATATCGCCGCACGCGACGCGCTGGGGACGGAATGGCGTGGCTGACGGAATGCATGGACGCCGCTGACGACTAGCCGGCGTTGCTGTGGCCTCAGGAATAGCCCGGGTGGCTAAATCTACGAGAAGATTTCGCTAAATATCTGATCTAATTGTAGATATAAATATTCCATAATATACCTTATGCGAATCACGGATATGGACGGGAACGGCCGTGGTCATCCACGGGCTCGCTTCAGCGCGTCGCCCAGTCGGCCCTTCTCCTGGCCCCAGCGGGCTTCCTCGTCTCGCAGCTTTTTCTCCAGGGCTTCGATCTCGGCCTGCATCGCTGCAGTCCGGTCGGTGTGCTTTCGCTCGGCCTGATCCAATGCAGCTTGCGCCTTGTCGATGGCTTGCTGGCGGTGCTGCCGTTGCTTTTGACGGGCAGCATCTTGCTTTGCCTGTTCGCGCTCGCGGCGCTTTTGCTCGCGGTCATACGATGCAGCGGCCTTGCGTTCGGCCGCCTCATCGATGGGTCGCGTAAGAGCCTTCCTGGGCTTGGGCGCCGCCGGCTTTCGGGCAGCCTTCGCGGGTCTTCCGACGCTACCCAGATCGGGCAATTCGGCATCCACGCCAAACGGTCCATGGGAGCCGACGGGTCGCCGCAGCACGACGCCCGGCTTCGCCATGGTCGCCGCGATGATGGCGGGATCCCGGCTCTCCCTCGCCGCGCCCTGATGGAACAGGTTGCTGTCGGCGCCCCAGGCGTCCAGCGCTGCCTTCATCGACGGGGCCGCGATCGCATGGTCGAAGAAGCCCAGCGACGTCTGATAGGTCCTGAGTTTCTTCGCCATCAGACGCTCGCGTGGACGCTAGGCCGACTTCCGCTGCGGCTTGGCGGCAGGTTTCCTGGCCGCAGCCTCCTTCGCCGGTTTCTTGCCGGCGATCGGCATCAGCATTTCCTTCTGACCGGCGGCCGCCTTGCGCGGCGGCTTGCCTGACTTCTTCGGCGCCTCCTTCGCAGGCGCAGCCCCTCCTCCAAGATTTTTGCCTCCAAGGCTTTTGCGCAGCGCGTCCATCAGGTCCACCACGTTCTCACCGCGCGGCCGATCCTTGGCAACGACGGGCTTGCCGGCGCGCTTCCGGTTGATCAGCTCGAGCAGCGCGTTTTCATATTGGTCCTCGAACTTGTCGGGCCGGAAGTGGCCCGTCTTCTGGTTGACGATGTGCCGCGCGAGATCGAGCATGTCCTTGGTGACTTTGACGTCCTGGATATCGTCGAAATACTCCTGTTCGGAGCGGACTTCGTAGGGATAGCGCAGCAGCGTTCCCATCAGGCCCTTATGAAGCGGATCGAGCGCGATGATGTGCTCGCGGTTGGTCAGCACCACGCGGCCGATCGCGACCTTGTTCAT
>JAQSDT010000622.1 GCA_029946075.1 bacterium
TTATAAAGCTTGTTGACCCAGGTCGTGGCGAGGCCGAGCGCATAGTCGACCCAGGAGCCGCCGCGCCGTACCCACCAGGGCCGCGTCGTGGTGGCGAGATTGCCCGAGACCAGGCCTGCCAGGGCGTCGGCGCTGGCGATCGAGAAGACGTAGTAGACGTCGGATGCCTGCCAATCGATCGCCGAGCCGGCGTTGCTGCTCTTTCTCACGGTCCGCGTCAGCGTGCGCGGCGGCCCGATGGTGAGCGTCCCGGTACAAAACTCCCACTTGGTCTTGGCGAGGTTCGACACGAAATAGGCGACCGTGTCGCCGTTTAAAAAGTCCTGGGCGAAGGTGCGGGAATAGCCCACGGCGCCGACAAGCGTGTAGCTGCCGGTCCCCGTGGTCGACGAGGACTCCATGACCGAATCGGCAAACATCAGCGCCTCAGAGTTTTTGGATGAGCGAAAAGGTGAAGCTCCAACACATCGTGCCGCCGACGAAGAGCGGACGTGGCGTGTATTGGGCGCGGCCGGTGAAGAGGCCTTGCATCGACCAGAGATGAAAGTTGGAGACCGCGCCGGGATCGAGAAAGCAGAACACATCGCCGGCTTGGCCGCGTAGCCGGGAGAGCTCCATGGCCTGCGCGCTGACCTCGTCCTGGGTCAACGCCGTCCACGGCAGGTCGAAGGTACGTTGGGCATAGGGCCGAGGATCCGTGAATATCTGGCCATATCCGTTGGGCTCGACGACATCGTTGGGCACGAATCCGATGCCGCCGTCGATATCGCAATTGATTGAGAACTGAACCGCACGGCCGAGAGCTAGCCGGCCGATGTCCAGGAAGGTGGTGGCCTCCGATGGATCGCTGAATTCGATGCGCCAATAAAGGTAAGGGTTCTCATTTTCGATGCGGAGCAGAGCGACCTCGGGGCCCCAGTCAGGATCGTAGTGTTTTAGGCCGCCGGGCCATACGCTCTGCCACGCGCTGGAAACAGCCGCTGTCACGCCCATGTCGCTCACCGAGGCATAGCCGTGGAGGCGCCAGACCCCGGCGGCGCTCATGTTGAAGCCGGACATTGCTATTGCATTGCAGGCAATCGGCGAGTCCAAAGCGATGTCGACGAATTGGCTCACCGCGGACACCGACCGCCAGACTTTGCGCGGTTCCTGATTCTGCAGGTTGGTCACCGGCAGCGAAGTAAGCGCGCTGCTGGCAACAAGTGTCGCGCGGTCGATGTCGCGCGGTGACAAGAGTAATACTCTTTCGGATATGGGGGGCGCCGCGGCGGCATAGGCCGGCACGGCACTGATGGGCAGCGTGCCCCAGGTTGGCGGGTTGGTGAGCATTTTTAGACCCAGAGGATCCGCTGATTGGGCGTGCCGACGCCGCAATAGGCCAGCACGTTCCACGCAGCAGCGATCAGGCAGGGGAAGGTGTTGATTTCGTTTACCGGGTCAGACTTCAAGGCATATTGGTATGACCCGTCGGCAAGCTGTGCCCGCACGAGGCTCGCCATCAACCCATTGGCGTGGGAAGGATCGAAAAGCCGGATGCAGGCCACCGCGCCGAAGCTGCCCTCGTACCAAGGCGTGGGTATGGTCTCCGCCGGATAGCCGTCGCTGGCGGCAAACGTCGTAAAACCTGAAAAGCCGGTGTCTGCGTCGGTGACGTAGTAACGCGCGTAGGCCCGCTCGATCGCGTGCCGGGCGTCGGACAGGCGGCCCCACTTCACCAGCGCGGCGCCGCCCCAGGTCATCATGTCGAGCGCGTGCTTGCCGTCCGGCGTATTCTCGCCAGCACTGACGACGCCCCCTTGCCAGAATATTCCCGATGCGGCGTTCCAGCCGACGCCCTCGGCAAGCAGGGCTTCTTTCAGGGTATCTGCCGCGTCGGCATATCCCGCATTGGCGTAAAGCTCCGCAGCAAGATCGAGACACCACCAGATGTCGAGGTTGTGCTCGCAGCTCCACCACGGGATCACAAAGTCTGGATTGAGGACTCCGTCGACATATTGCCCCTTACCACCATTGAACAACCCGAGGTCATTTCGATAGGCCAACATGAAATCGAGACAATTCTGGGCGGCAACGTTGGTCCGCTCCGGGAACCACGACCGGAATGCGGGTTTATCGGCTAGCAGAAGTGCATAGCAGACCCACGCAATCGCCCCATTTCGTATGAAGCCCGGGTTCTCTGCAAAAATGGTCGCCTGGTTGACCGCGAAGGCGTAGCTGCCGTCGCTGTTCTGAACAGCCAGGAGTGCATCGACCAATCGGCGGGCGGCCTCTTCATCGCCGAGCTGCAAGTATGCGATCAGCGCGACTGCCTGGTCGTAGAGGAAGCAGGTGTCGTTGAAGCCGTCGTAATAGACGCTCGCCGTCGACTGCCCCGCCTTGTTCGCCGGCACGTTAAAGGAGCGCAGTAGACCAGATGGCATCGTGTGCTCGCCATAGATTCGCTTCGTGTTGACATCGACCAGGGAAACCCGGCCGATGCCGTACTGGATCAGAGCAGCGCTCCATGTCCCGTCACGGCCGGCCGCCGTGATGCTGTTGGGGGAGGCCGGGATTGCAGCGGTTATAGAGCGATACTCGACGCGAATGTCGGGATAGGCGCCGAGCGCCGCGGCGTTCTCCTCCGCCCACACCTGTCCGACCGTGCGCACGGTGGCGCCAGCCAGCTGCTCGACCAGCCGCAGCTTGATCTTGCCGCCGAACACCTGATAGCCCGGCCGCGAGATCGTGAAGGCACCGGCGGC
>JAQSDT010000623.1 GCA_029946075.1 bacterium
ACGGCCCTTGAACTGCTTGCGGAACTTTGTGCGCTTGGGCTGCAGCATCGTCCTCTACTCCAAATCCTGTGTCTGACGCGCTTGTTTACGCGTTCTCGCGACGACGACCGCCGCCGGTGTTCTGGCTTTCGCCCTCTGTCGCCCGACGCTCGGAAGCCATCGGATCGTGCTCGAGGATCTCGCCCTTGAAGATCCAGACCTTGACGCCGCAGGTACCGAACGTCGTGAACGCGGTCGCCACGCCGTAGTCGATGTCGGCGCGCAGCGTGTGCAAGGGCACGCGGCCTTCGCGATACCATTCCATGCGCGCGATTTCGGCGCCGCCCAGACGGCCCGAGCAGTTGATACGAATGCCTTCGGCGCCGAGACGCATCGCCGACTGCACCGCCCGCTTCATGGCGCGGCGGAACGCAACGCGGCGCTCCAGCTGCTGGGCGATCGATTCGGCGACCAGGGTGGCATCGAGTTCGGGCTTGCGGATTTCGACGATGTTGATGACGACGTCGGAGTCCGTGATGTCGGCAACCCGCTTGCGCAGCTTGTCGATGTCGGCGCCCTTCTTGCCGATGACGACACCCGGACGCGCCGAGTGGATGGTCACGCGGCACTTCTT
This sequence comes from bacterium, assembly GCA_029946075.1. GTDB lineage: Bacteria > Pseudomonadota > Alphaproteobacteria > Rhizobiales > Xanthobacteraceae > Bradyrhizobium. Next base: position 614 of record JAQSDT010000623.1, read on the forward strand.
GTGCGGACGCTCGATCACGATGCGGGCGACAGCCGCCTGCTTGAGCTCCTTGTGCAGGATCTCGCGGATCTTGACGTCTTCATGCAAGAGCTTGCCGTATTCGTTCTTGCCGGCGAACCAACGGGAATCCCACGTGCGGTTGATACCGAGACGCAGACCGATTGGATTGATCTTTTGACCCATCGTTTTCTCCCGCGCCCTTAAGCGCCAGCCTCGGCCTCGACCTGACGAACCACGATGGTCAGGTGCGAGAACGGTTTATACACACGGCCCGAGCGGCCACGGCCGCGCGGTGCAAAACGCTTCATGACGATGCCGTTGCCGACATGCGCCTCGGCGACGACGAGATCGTCGACCTCGAGGTCATGGTTGTTCTCGGCGTTCGCGATCGCCGATTCCAGGCACTTCTTGACGTCGACCGCGATCCGCTTGCGCGAGAACTGCAGGTCGGCGAGCGCAGCCGAAGCCTTCCGGCCGCGGATCAGCTGCGCGACAAGATTGAGCTTCTGCGGGCTGACACGCAGCATCCGGGCGACAGCCTTGGCCTCGTTGTCCGCGAGGCTACGTTCGCGCTTTGGTTTGCTCATCGTCTATTCCTCAAGCCTTCTTGGCTTTCTTGTCGCCAGAATGGCCATGGAAGGTACGGGTCGGCGAGAACTCGCCGAACTTGTGACCCACCATTTCCTCGTTGACCGAAACCGGCACGTGCTTCTGACCGTTGTAGACGCCGAACGTCAGGCCGACGAATTGCGGCAGGATGGTCGAGCGGCGGCTCCAGATCTTGATGACGTCGTGGCGACCGGACGCACGTGCGACATCTGCCTTCTTGAGCAGAGAAGCCTCGACGAACGGGCCTTTCCAGACTGAACGAACCATGTCCGGCGTTCCTTACTTCTTCCGCTTGTGGCGGCTTAGGAGGATGAATCGATTGGTCGACTTGTTCGACCGCGTCTTCTTGCCCTTGGTCGGCTTGCCCCACGGGGTAACCGGGTGGCGGCCGCCCGAGGTGCGGCCTTCGCCGCCGCCGTGCGGATGGTCGATCGGGTTCATGACGACGCCGCGGTTATGCGGACGCCAGCCGAGCCAGCGGGTACGACCCGCCTTGCCGATCGAGATGTTCATGTGGTCGGGGTTCGACACGGCGCCGATGGTGCCGCGGCAGCGACCGTGCACCAGGCGCTGCTCGCCCGAATTCAGGCGCATGATGACGTAGTCCTGGTCGCGTCCGACGAGCTGAGCGTAGGTACCGGCCGAACGTGCGATCTGGCCGCCCTTCCCGATCTTCATCTCGATATTGTGGACGATGGTACCGATCGGCATGTTGCCGAGCGGCATGACGTTGCCGGGCTTCACGTCAACATAGTTGCCGGCGACGACGGTGTCGCCAACGGCCAGACGCTGCGGCGCCAGGATGTAGGTCTGCTCGCCATCCGAATACTTGATCAGCGCGATGAACGCGGTGCGGTTCGGATCGTATTCCAGCCGCTCGACCACCGCGGGAACGTCAACCTTGTTCCGCTTGAAGTCGACGATGCGGTAGGCCTTCTTGTGGCCGCCGCCGCGGAAACGAACCGTGATACGGCCGGTGTTGTTGCGGCCGCCATTGCTGATCTTGCCCTCGGTGAGGGCCTTAACCGGCTTGCCCTTGTAGAGGGCCGAACGGTCGACCATCACCAGCTGGCGCTGGCCCGGCGTCGTCGGATTGTAGGTTTTCAATGCCATCGCTGTGTCGCCTTATAGTCCGGTGGTGACGTCGATGCGGTGGCCCTCTTCGAGGGTCACGATCGCCCGCTTGACGTCCGACTGCGAACCGAAATTGCCGCGGAACACCTTGGTCTTGCCCTTGCGAACCAGCGTGTTGACGCTCTTCACCTTGACGTCGAACAGCTTTTCGACGGCTTCCTTGATTTGCGGCTTGGTCGCCTTGCCGGCGACCCTGAACACGACCTTGTTGTGCTCGGACGCCATCGTCGCCTTTTCGGTGACAACGGGCGACACGATCACGTCGTAATGGCGCGGATCGATATTCTTCATTTGAAGCGCGCCTCCAGCGCATCCACCGCCGACTTGGTCAGGACCAGCTTATGACGGCGCAGAATGTCATAGACGTTGATGCCCTGGATCGGC
>JAQSDT010000624.1 GCA_029946075.1 bacterium
GGCTTTGATCTGCTTGCCGACGTTCTTCACCCTGGCGTCGGCGACTTTCTTGGCCTCCATTGCCTCGAGCCAGTCCTTCCGGTTCATGAAGAACAGAACCTTGCGGTCGTGATCGGCCATGTCGCCGCCGTTGTGGCCGGCCGGAGCCGGGGATGCGTTCTGCTTTGCCTTTGCCATGGTGGGAGTCCTTGGTTGGAGGGTTAGAAGGGAAGATCGGTGAAGCGGTCGTCGGCGCGGTAAGCGGTTGCGAACGGATCGGCGTCGCGGTCGTCGTCTTCCTCCCACGCGGCCCGGATTTCAGGCGCGATCCACATCGCCGCGTCGGCGAAGCTGCCGCTCCATTCCAGCAATTTGTTCGCCATGAAATTCCTCGTCGACCACGGCAAGAGCCGCCTTAAGCCTCGCAATTCGGTCGACGTGTTGGTGGTGGTCATGAGCCAGTTTCCTCGTTTCGCGCGCCCTGATTGCCGCTCTGAGCGCGTCCATTTCTGCCGCATCGATCCGACGCGCGTCCTCATACCAAACCGCCTTGGCGCGGCTGTAAGGCCAGCCCAGACGCCGGGCTGTGACCGTGATCCATTCCTTCACCGACATGTGCCGGCGAGGCTCGACCTGGCGGATCAGGTCCGCTGCAAAACTCACGTCAGACATTTCCGAGAACTCCGAACGCTTTTCCGACATCTGCGAATTCCTTCTGGCTACCTTTTGAGGGGTAAGCAGTTGGCCGTGTTGCTCCGGTTTCGAGACGAGGAAAGATTGAACCCCATGCATCACCAGACCCGCCGCCAAGCAGAGGTGCTGCAACTTGAACTCCCCTTCGGATATCGATCCCAAGGGGTTGAACGACAGACGCGCTCATGGCCGGACACCCCGGCGAGCGGCTTCGGCAAGGCCCGAAACAACCGCCCACACCACAGCCGCCGGCCAGACAATGACGATTGCCCATTCGCGGCTCCCGGCTGGAAAATCCCTTGGTATGAGGCAGAGGCCAGCCACGACACCAAGCGCGTATAGGAGAGCTGCGAGGTAGCTCATGGCCACACCATCCGCCCGCTGGCGTCGACAGCATCGCCCTCGCGTTTCACAGAAACAGCACCCGCCGGAGACGCCGCACCCACTCCGACGGGCATCGTCGCATCTGGGTAGGAAACCAGCGCGGACGATTGGGAAAGAAACCGGTCCATACACCGCTGTGCTTCGACCATGTAGTCGCGGGCGTCATGCATCCGGCCCGCCTGGATATGCGCGTCGGCGAGATGCGTCAGCCGCAAGGCTTGCGCCGGCAACTGCGCGATCTTCGCGGCTTCAATCGCCTCAGGGATGATGATGCAGGACATGTCAGGCGGCCTCGCGTTCGGCGGCTGCGTTCGCTTCGGCCCAAAGCCGCCGCTGCTCGTCCTTCGGGCGTTTGGACCAAGCCAGGCTGCAGTCGAAGCAATCGTCGCGGGTGTGGACGAAATGACAGGTGTCAGGCTGCTGGCAGCGCGGGTTGGTGAAGGTTTCGACCGGGGAGGAAGCGGGAGGAGTTACCCCCTCCCCGGTCTGTCCCGCCGCATCTGGGAGGAGTGCGATGGCGGGATCTGCGAATTCGGTATCCGGGATCGAAGCGTCGCCGCCGCCCTGCGATTTCTCGCCGGCCTGACGGTCGGTTTCACGGGGCGCATCCCCTTCCCGGACAATTTGACCCGACGCTGCAGCCGCCGGTTCGCGCAAATCATTCCCGGCCGAAACTGCAGCACCGACCGGTTCAGGGATCGCGCCGCTCACCCGCAGGTAGGCGACGAATGCTTCGCGATCTTCGATCGACAGGGCGCACCAACGGGCCACGATGTCGTCGAAGGGATTGATTTCCTCTGTGGCGTTTTCGGCTTCGGAAACATCCTCAACCGGCTGCTTTTCTGCGGTTGCCGGAGTGATTTCCTTTTTCTCGCCAAGCGCCGTTGCGACGGCCTCATTGATGACCGCCCGCGATGGCTCGACACCTTGCGCGATTGCATTGTCGAGAGCGGCCTTGACGACGCCAGGCTGAGCCTTCTCCGCGTTGCGCACCCGGCGCGCTTCATGCACGTCCTTCCGCGTCAGGCCGATATCCTCGACCTTGGCCGGCGAAATGTTCTGGTCCGGAACATTTGTTTTTGCCCGTCCCGCCTTCTGGACCTCGCCACGTTCCTGCGCGCCGTCATACTCGTCAGCCAACCGGCGCTTTGCCGCCGCTTCGATTTCCAACGCGTCGGCTTGCGCGCGGTGCGCTGCGGCAACAACGGTGTCGTGCGCGCCCTTGGCCTTCGCAATGCGGCCGGCGCGCTTCGACGCGTCGTAGGCCAGCCCGGTCGCGTCGATCACGTCCAAGATTTCGGCTGCGGTCGCTGCGGTCGCCAGCTTCTTTGCCGCATCCTTGATCATGGCAGGAAGCTTGCCGACAGCGGCAATGACTCCATTCGGCGCCGGGCGCGGCGCGCGGCCCGCCAGCAGCGCCCGTTGCGCGTCCAGCTTCGACGGTTTCGGGGCCATCTGGATCGCCATGGTCAGGATGCCCCGCCCGTGTTTGTATGGCCTTGGAGGGCCTCACCATGCGCAAACAGCAGTTCGACATCATCGCGATCACCGACTATCGGCCGGAAGACTATCCCCGCATCTTCGCGCTCGCCCCGGACGGCGGTGGCATGGAGAAGACCTTTGACGAGTGGAAGAAGTATGCCGATGCGGCGGTCGTCGCGGCGCTCGGCCAAGGGGTGCGGG
>JAQSDT010000625.1 GCA_029946075.1 bacterium
TGCGACCGGGGCATGGTGGCGCCCATATCGGTCGGCCGGTTGATTTCGGCTTCGAACATCTCGACGATGCGCGTCAGCGCCTCGTCCTCGGTATATTCGCTCTCGCGCGCATAGGCGCGAGCCGCGTGGCGGGCGATATCGACCAGCAGCATGCCCCACATGTCCGGGTCCTCGAACGCGCGCTGGAACGCGATCGAGAGCCCGCCGTCGACCACGAACGCCCGCAGCACCTCGACGGCATCCTCGCGGCCGATGACGTCGGGCGGCAGTGGCTGTTCACTGGGGCCGGACATCGGGGATTACCGATAGGAAACGGCTTTGGCGGCAGCGACCACCTCGGCCACCGAAGGCAATGCGAGCTTTTCGAGATTCGCCGCATACGGCATCGGCACGTCCTTGCCGGATACCCGCGCGACCGGCGCGTCGAGATAGTCGAAGGCGTTCTCCATGATCCGGGCGGCGATTTCGGCGCCGACGCCGGACTGCTGCCAGCCCTCTTCCACCGTCACCGCGCGGCCGGTCTTTTTCACCGACGCGACGATGGTTTCGGTATCCATCGGGCGCAACGTGCGCAGATCGATCACCTCGGCCTCGATGCCTTCCTTGGCGAGTTCGTCGGCGGCCTTCAGCGCGTAGGTCATGCCGTTCGACCAGGAAATCAACGTGACATCCTTGCCCGTCCGCACGATACGCGCCTTGCCGATCGGGATCACGTAATCGTCGAGCTTCGGCACTTCGCCGGTGTGGCCGTAGAGCATTTCATTTTCGAGGAAGACGACCGGATTGGGGTCGCGGATCGCGGCCTTGAGCAAGCCCTTGTAGTCGGCGGCCGAGAACGGCGCGATCACCTTGAGACCCGGCACCTGCGAGTACCACGCCGAATAGTCCTGGCTGTGCTGCGCGCCGACGCGGGCGGCAGCGCCGTTCGGGCCGCGGAACACGATCGAGCAGCCCATCTGGCCGCCGGACATGTACAGCGTCTTGGCCGCGGAGTTGATGATGTGGTCGATCGCCTGCATGGCGAAGTTGAAGGTCATGAATTCGACGATCGGCTTCAGGCCGGACATCGCAGCACCGACGCCGATGCCAGCAAAGCCGTGCTCGGTGATCGGCGTGTCGATCACGCGCCTGTCGCCGAATTCCTGCAACAGGTTCTGGGTGACCTTGTAGGCGCCCTGATACTCGGCGACCTCTTCACCCATGATGAACACGTCGGGGTCGCGGCGCATTTCCTCGGCCATCGCATCGCGCAGCGCTTCGCGAATGGTCTGCGTGATCATCTCGGTACCGGCGGGCACTTCCGGATCGGGTTCGGCCACGACGGCGACCGGGGCTGCCGGCGTCGGCGCCGAGATCATCGGCTTGCCCTCGCCGACCGGCGAACAGGATTCCTCGACTTCCTTCTGGACGCTGGGCGAAACCGCGGGCGCCTTGCCGAGATCGGCGGCGCTCTCGCCCTCCGCGAGGATGGTCGCGATCGGCGTGTTGACGGCAACATCGGCGGTACCTTCGGGGATCAGGATCTTGCCGAGCGTGCCCTCATCGGTCGCCTCGACTTCCATCGTCGCCTTGTCGGTCTCGATCTCGGCGATGACGTCGCCGGACTTGATCGTCTCGCCTTCCTTTTTCAGCCACTTCGCAAGGTTGCCCTTTTCCATGGTGGGCGACAGCGCAGGCATCAGAACTTGAATGGGCATATCCGCTCCCGAATTCGATCTTTTAGCTGGAGCATGATCTCAGGGATCATGCTCGTATTCGTCCGCGCGTCTAGCGGTACACGTCGGTCCAGAGCTCGGCGACATCAGGCTCGGGATCGCGCTGGGCGAAATCGGCCGATGCGTTGACGATCTCGCGGACTTCCGCGTCGATGGCCTTCAATTCCGCTTCGCCGACCTTGGCGGCGAGCAGACGGTTGCGAACCTGCTCGATCGGATCCTGGTCGTGGCGGATCTTCTCGACCTCTTCGCGGGTCCGGTACTTGGCCGGGTCCGACATCGAGTGGCCGCGATAGCGGTAGGTCTGCATTTCCAGAATGAAAGGTCCGTTGCCGGCACGGCACCAGGCCACCGCCTCGTCGGCGGCTGCCTTCACGGCGCGCACGTCCATGCCGTCGACCTGCTTGCCCGGAATGTTGAAGGAGATGCCGCGGCGGGAGAAATCGGTCTGCGCCGAGGCGCGCGTCACCGAGGTGCCCATGGCGTAGCGGTTGTTCTCGATCACGTAGATCACGGGAAGCTTCCACAGCTCCGCCATGTTGAAGCTTTCGTAGACCTGACCCTGGTTGGAAGCGCCGTCGCCGAAATAGGCGAGGCTGACAAGATCGTTGCCGCGGTAGCGGTTGGCGAAGGCCAGACCCGTTCCGAGCGACACCTGAGCGCCGACGATGCCGTGACCGCCGAAGAAATTCTTTTCCATGCTGAACATGTGCATGGAGCCGCCCTTGCCTTTGGAATAGCCACCGCGGCGTCCGGTGAGTTCGGCCATCACACCGTTGGCTTCCATGCCGCAGGCGAGCATGTGGCCGTGATCGCGGTATCCGGTTATGACCTGATCGCCCTGCTTGAGGGCCATCTGCATGCCGACCACCACGGCCTCCTGGCCGATATAGAGGTGGCAGAAGCCGCCGATCGCGCCCATGCCGTAGAGCTGACCGGCCTTTTCCTCAAAGCGCCGGATCAGGAGCATGTCGCGCAGCGCAGCCAGTTCCTGCGCCTTGGTGAATTCCGGCGGCGATCCG
>JAQSDT010000626.1:0-1757 GCA_029946075.1 bacterium
GTCGCGCGACGACCAGGAAAGCGACCGGCGCAAACAGCCGCCGCAGCAGGCCAAGAACGATCCGCAAGCAGCGCCCGAACCTGCGGCTCCCGCCGCGCCGGCCCCGGCCGAACAGGCCGCTATTCCCGCAGCGCCAGCCCCCATTCCGGCTGCAGCGCCGCCTCCGGCGGCGCCCTCGACCGCGACAGCGGCCGTTGCGCCGGCGGAAACCGCAGCACCTGCGGCTCCGGCACCTCAGGTCCAGCAGAGTGCACCTGCCCCCGTTCAACCGGCACCTGTTCCTGTGGCGGTACCTGCGCCCGCACCTGCTCCGCAGAAGCAGGCCGCGACTCCGGCCGCATCGGCTGCCGTTCCCTCGAATTCACCGCTTGGCGTGTGGCTGACCGAAGAGAAGGAAGGCAAGGTTCGGATCGAACAATGCGGCGCCAATCTCTGCGGCTATTCCGTCGACAAGAAATCGAATCAGAACGGCGAGCAGGTGCTGATCAACATGAAGCCCGGCAAGGACAAGTGGAGCGGCCGGATCCTCGATCCGAATACCGGCAGCACCTATGATTCCACGATTGCGCTGAAAGGCAGCGATAACCTGCGCGTCCAGGGCTGCGCTTTCGGCGGCGTGTTCTGCGGTGGTCAGACCTGGACACGCCTCAACTGATCCGGGACGTGACGTCAGTCACGGTGGCCGTTGAACCATTGTGGAACCTTGAGCGTGTCAACAGCAGGGGCACGCCATGGGACACATTTGCAAAGCCACTCTCGCCGCTTCATTGCTCGCGGCTCTCGCCATCAGCACACCTTCCAGCGCCGCGACGTTTGACGGCGACTGGAACGTCCAGATCAACTCGTCGAACGCGGCCTGCCCGAGCGGCACGTCGGTATCGATCGGAATCAACAACGGTCAGGTCGCCTCGAACAACGCAGTAGTCACGGCATCGGGCAACGTCGCTGCCGCCGGCGCGATCCGCGTCACCCTGTCGAGCGGCATCAAGCGCGCCGTCGGCTCGGGCACCCTCAACGGTACTTCGGGATCGGGAACGTGGCGCGCGGCCCTGTGCTCCGGCACCTGGACCGCGCAGCGCAACTAATCCATCAGCCGACTTTCGCCGCGTAGTCGGCGTCGGTGACCTTTTCCATCCAGGTCGCGTAATTGCCGTCGAGCGCTTCCTGCATGGCGATGTGGGTCATGGCATTGGTCGGCGACGCGCCGTGCCAATGCTTCTCGCCCGGCGGAATCCAGACGACGTCGCCGGGCTTGATCTCGCGGATCGGTCCGCCGACGGACTGCACCCGGCCGACGCCTGAGATCACGTACAGGGTCTGGCCCAGCGGATGCGAATGCCAGGCCGTGCGCGCACCGGGCTCGAACGCGACGCAGGTCGATACCAGCCGCGCCGGCGCTTCCGTGACGATGATGGGATCCTGCATCACCGTGCCGGTGAAGTATTCCGGCGGCGCCCGGCGCGTTGGCCGGGAGCCCGCGAGATGGATATTCATGACGTAACCTCGTTGTGCTGGTCTTACTTCTTGCTCGCCGCGTAGCGCGCCTTGGTCTCGGCATTCATCGGATAGAGGCCGGGCAATGCAGCGCCGCTATTCACCTCGTTGACGATCCAGGCTTCCATGCGCTCCTGCTCCGGCCCTTCGGCCAGGATGTGATCGAGCTGGGCCTGCGGAATCAGCACCGCGCCGTCCTGGTCGGCGACGATGATGTCGTTCGGAAATACCGCAACGCCGCCGCAGCCGATCGGCTCGCCCCA
>JAQSDT010000626.1:1767-2736 GCA_029946075.1 bacterium
GGCGAAGCCATCGCACCACACCGGCAGGTTGGTTCCGAGCACGCCCTCGACATCGCGTACCACGCCGTCGGTGATCAGCGCGGTGACGCCACGCTTGACCATACGCGCGCAGAGGATGTCGCCGAAGATGCCGGCGTCGGTGATGCCCATGGCATCGACCACGGCGATGCAGCCCTTCGGCATCGCCTCGATCGCGGTGCGGGTGGAAATCGGCGACGACCAGGATTCCGGCGTTGCCAGATCCTCACGCGCCGGCACGAAGCGCAGCGTGAATGCCGGCCCGACCAGCCGCGGCTGTCCGGGCCGCAGCGGCTTGGTGCCGCGCAGCCAGACGTTTCGCAAACCCTTCTTGAGCAGAACGGTGGTGATGGTGGCAGTGGAGATGCCGGACAGGGTTGCGAGGGCTTCAGGGGAAAGGGACATCGGGGATGCAGGCTCCGGAGAGAAGGATTTGTCGGTAGCGCATCTTGCGGGGTGCGGGCATCGCGTCAAGGCCCGTGGCTGCAATGCTGCGATCACATCGACTTATCGTCGCGATGTGGATTAATTTATTGAACTTGCACGCTGATTTCGCACGAAGCGAATTCCACTGGCGCCCGAAACGCGCTACAGATGGCAACCGATCCGAAGCGCTGCGGGAAAGCCCGCAAGACAGTACGAGGCCATGGCCGCGACACTCTCCCCGCCCCGCCTTTTGCCGAGTGGCGACAGCGCCATCACGGTGGAATTCAGCCGCAATATCGACGATGCCGCCAACCGGCGCGTGCTGGCGCTCGACCGCGCGATGGCCGCCGAACCGGTGGAAGGCGTGACCGAGACCGTGCCGACCTACCGGTCGCTGCTCGTGCACTACGATCCCGTGCAGATCGATTTCGACAAACTGGGGGAAGCGATCCTCGCGCTGGCGCAGCGGCCCGTCGGCGCCGCGACCAAAAGCCGGCGCTGGCGCATTCCCGTGGTTTATGGCGG
>JAQSDT010000627.1 GCA_029946075.1 bacterium
AAGCGTGTGTACGTGAAAGCGTACCGAGGGTTCGAATCCCTCTCTGTCCGCCACTCCCGAGCCTCTGCCTGAGGTAAGTATCGAGGCAAACCCAGCGGTGGGCGGCATTGGCGAGTGAATAGAGAATTCTCTATCGGCTTGCAGAGGGTCGATTCAGCCGCTTGGCTCCCAAACAGAGAATGCTGAACGACTCCATATCGGTTTGCGCGTTCGGCGAAATCACTGGCAACGGCTTGCGAATCTTGCGAATCTTGCGAAATCATAACGATCGGTTTGACGATGATTTCGACGATTTCGCTCTGATTTCGTCGTAAGTGGCCTGTTTTGCGCGACGGCGAGGATTTTCTGGTGTTCTACCAAAGTCCCTTGGAGTTTCGCCCACCTACCCTTGGGGAGGTTCCCAAACTCCATATTCCCCAGCTGTTTCGCATCTTGCGAAAGAGCCCTTATGCCTTGGTCGAGTGGTCGACACGTAACAACACTATAGGCACCGCAACCGCCGAAACGGCCGGATCCATCCTGAGCATCAAGTACCTGTTCCTTGGTCACGGCGGAAATCAATTCATCAACCTCGACATTCCTTCCGAGTCAGACGGCTCGGTCGTACTTCGTAGTGTTGCAGAATGCCCAATTTGTTCTGACGATGCTCGCATCTTCTACTTTCATCTGCAAGTCTGGAGTTGTAGACGTTGCTCAAATCTCGGGTACGACAGTCAAAGGCGAGCTGTGGGAGACAATCGGCGCGAACGGCGGGCGGATTTAGCAGTTGATGCCAATCGCCCCCGACGGTCGGGCGAGCGGGTCTCGGCGTATCGCAAGCGAAAAGCGCTAGCTGTTCGCCGTTTGGCCAAACTTCCCCCGGAACCGACAGAGAGGAATGCTTCTGGCGCGTCGGATTTCCCCTTGATCAAGTCCTCGTATGGAACGCGATGGGAAGCGCTCAAATGAGCCTCAAAAAAATTGCGCGACGAGAGCCGCGGCCCGTGGCTGAGACCCTGCCATCGATCAACTTCGACAAAGCCATGAAGGTGCACCGCGGTAAAGTGACAGGGCTCTCATGGCATCGAGGAACCATTTGCATCGGCACAGGCAACCTCCTCACGCTGACTGAAGGCGTACAGCTAAGCTACACTTTCAGGCCCCTTGATGGCGCGTTCCTTTTGCTGGCGGTGACCGAGACCGCCAACGGCGTTACCAGCAAACGGCGCCGTGTCGCGTGTCCGGCCTGTGGGGCTTACTGCTCTGTCCTGTTTTACCTGGTTTCCTGGCAATGCCTGCGGTGTCACAAGCTGCTTTACGCAAGCCAGAAGCGGGTACCACATGAGGATAAGGTTCGGCTTTGGGACGCTGCCAAGGTGACTGCGCATCGTTGTCGAAAATCCAAAGAACACCGGGCGACCTTCCAGCGAAAACAGGAGGAGGCATGGGCCAAGCTTAAGCGGTGGGGGCCCCGCCCCGACGAGAGCCTGATTGCTTCTGATGCCCAGCCCTTCGTGACAACGCGCTACACGGCGGGGCCGCCCGACTAGGCGCTCGGACACCCCCCGGAGGAGGACCTCAGGTCATGGCGCGGGCCATGGATAGCCGAAGATCAATAGTCGGTCCTCGGAGAGCGTCAGCGGCGAACTACGAAGGCCTGATGACCGCTCCAGTCGAGGGGCAACGGCCCCGCGGCCGCCAAAGCAGCTATCGTGAGTGCCGGCGGATGGGTGCCGCGCTGGATGGCGGCCTTCAATCTCGGCGACAAGAAACCTGCTTCAATCAACCGGATGACATAGGCGGACGTGCAACTCTCGCGCGCGGCCAAGGCCGAGATCGAGGCGACCTCTCCGGTCACCAGCGCGTTGAACCATGCCTCGCCAGTCGCAATCATCGATAGGAGTTTGGGATCCTGCCTGGGCGCGGCGTTGTCGATGACAAGCTTGAGCGCCGCGCCCCTTCTCACAATGCTCGTGGGGACTTCAATCGAGATGGTGCTGTCAGCTTCGCCTCCCAGCGCCCCAGCCTTGAGCAGCAACTCCACCCGGTCTGGTCGATGGATGACGCCAGCCAAGAAAGTCACGGCGGCCTCGCGCAAAACGACAGGGTCGCTGCCCTGCCAGATCTCTCTGTGATGTTCGGCTGCAGCCAGAGTGTGGTTGGCGGCTTCCAAGTCTGTGGCCCCAGCGAGCGCCAACATGCGATCTGGCGCTGTAAAGAGGTCGCTCATCGCGTGGCGCACTACCGTTTCGATCTCGTCAGCGGGTAGGCGGAAGGCTTGATCGCGCCCCTTCGCACGCATGACATAGTACTGGTAGCGCCTGCCCCCCTTTTGAGTGTGGGTCGGCGTGAAGCTTTGGCCTGAACAGTCCTGAAGCAAGCCGGCGAGCAGGCTGGGATGCGGGCTGTTTCCACCGGTCTTTCGTATACGACGGTTGGCGGCGATGACGGCCTGCACGCGGTCAAACAGGTCGCGACTGACAATCGCCTCGTGCTGGCCAGCAAAGCTTTGATCGCGATGTACGACTTCACCGACGTAGCTTCGGTTCTCCAGCAGATGATATAGCGTGCCGCGGCTGAATGGGCCTCCACCTGTCCGGCCCTTGATCGTCACGCGGGCCTTGGTCCTCAGGTCCATGGCCGCTGCCTCTGTGACCAGCCGGTCGACGGAGCGGCAAACAAGGAACCGCTCGAACAAGGTCTGTACGACGACGGCTTCTGTCGCATTGATAACCAGCTTGCGCTCGCT
>JAQSDT010000628.1 GCA_029946075.1 bacterium
CGTGGCCTTGAAACGCAGAAGATCGTCCTGGGTTGGCCGACCAGCCTGCGCTGCAACAGGTCGCGCGCCCGCCAACACAGTCGTCGCCGCCGCAACCTGCAGGAGTTCGCGGCGCCCCAGCACGGTCATGGATCAGGCGACCTCGATCTTGGTCTCGGACGTCCAGCTCTGTTTGTTGTCGTCGGTCCAGGTGAGCTTGAGCGTACCGCTCTCGTCGACCCGCACGAAGAACGCCATGTATGGATTAGCCGAGATGGCTGGTTCGAGCTTGGTGCTCATCACCGGCTTGCCGTTGTAGGTGGCGTCGAACGAACTCACGATCAGGCGCGGAACGAGCTTGCCGTCGGCGTCCTTGCGCTGCCCGCTCTCCATGGGATGGGTGACGAGGGTCTTGACCTCGACAACCTCGCCCTTCTTGGCTTTCGTCTGGACCCGAACGCGCGGCTTGATATCGTCGGACATCGCTCTCTCCTCTTCCCTCAGCCGCCGCAGCCGCCGATGGTGACTTTGACCTCGCGGCTGGCGACGAACAGCGAACCGTCGTTCATCTCCGCCACCGCAATCAGCTTCTGCGTCTGCGACAGGCGCACCCGAAGCTGAACCTCGGCCTTGCCCGCCAGCGGCGTGAAGGTGAAGGACGCCACGCCCGGATTGGGGTTACCGTCGGCTGCGATATGCAGCGCCTTCACGTAGGACTTCTCCGTCATCTCGCCCTCGACGGTAACGGTCGCGGGAACGGCGTTGCCGTTCTCGGCGATTTCCGGCGCCTTGATCGAGACCTTGCCGTCCTTCGCTGCGCCCTTGGCGAGCGCCGCCAGCCAGTCGCGGGCGGCATCCGGGGTCGCGGCGGCCTCGCGAGCCGCCAGCACGCCGGCAATAGCCGCGAGCCCATAGCCGCCTGCCCTTGCAAGGACCACGCGGCGCCCAAGGGTCGACGAACGTCGATATGTCATGCGCGTTTCTCCCAGTGTTCGTTCAATGTCGGATGTTCGGGGCGGCCAGCTTCAGCCCCTCGTTCATCTTGCGCAGGTAAAGCTCGAGTTCGCCGTACTCGACGGCGTCGGGCGGCAGTTCGTTAGCCCGGACCTGGACGTTGCACCATTCGAAGCGCTTGCGGATGTCCCAGACCTCGCTGCGGCTGGTCCGCCACAGCGGAAAGTGATCGAATTGGCCGCGCGGCTCGCCCAGCCACTGGCCTCGCAGCCATTTGTTGGCGCCGGTTTGATGGCAATCGACGCAGGAGAAGTTGAACTGCCCGATCTTGACCGTGGACAGCGCTACACCACGCTCGTAAGCGGCCTTGGCTTCGGGCGTCGACAGGTCGACCTTGATCGCTTCGCCATTGGCCAGATTGTGGAGATAAATCGACAGATCGGTATTACTTGCGGATTGCATCAGAAAATCCGCACCAGTCGTGGCCTTGGCGTGGCGGGTGATGAATTCCTCGGCGCCCAGGACCTTCTTGAGGCGAGGCTCCCACTTCGGCATCTCCACCGCCCAGCGCTTGAAAGACACCGCCGGCGTCGCATGGCAAGAGATGCACGCCTTGCCGTTAGGCCCGGGTTGCTTGAACAGGGCAGCGCCGGCATCTATGCGCTCGGCCGCCGGATTGACGAACGGATCGAGGCCATCTCGATCCTCAACCGGCTGCGGTCGTTTCTCCGGATCGTTCAGCGGATCGGTGAACTTGGTCGGCGTCTTCAGCGTCTTGAGGAAGGCCACGATGTCGCGGATCTCGGTCTCGTTGTAGAAGCCGTGCTTGCCCCAGGGCGGCATCACCGTTTCGGGATTGTGGACCCGGCCGTCGAACACATAGTTGAACAGCCACTGGTCGGTGCGCCCGGCGCTGCCGACTTCCGACAAGTCGACACCGACATTGCCCGGCAAAGCCTGTGTCTTCGGCCCCATGATATGGCAGGCGAGGCAGCCCCCGCCGCGGCTGCGGTCGAAGGCGAGCTGCTGGCCCTTGGCGGGATCGCCGGTCACCGGCGACGTGACATCGATCTCACGGCCGCGCGGCGGCGTCAGATCGTGCTTCGCCAAGGTATTGTAGTTGTCCCATCGGGCCTGGCTCCAGTCGCGATAGCGGTGCCAAGGTTGCGGCGCTGCTGACCCCTCGACGCTCAATGGCGCTTCCGCCAACGCCGGCGGAGGAGAGGCGAGGCCGCACGCCATCACTACGGCGGATGCAACCGCAAAATTGCGGAATAGCTTTAACAGTTCCATTCGTCCTCCCTGACCACGCATTGGTCACCTTGGCTTCCCGCGCTCTCAGGCTGGTTTTGCCAAGGTAAAAACAATTTAGCAGGTGCTAAAACCAATTGTCTAAGCTAATTTGACGCCATGGCCAACATCGATCCTCGATTGCTCAGCGCACAAGCAACGACCGCCACCCGTCTGCTAAAAGCCTTGGCCAATCGGAACCGGCTGATGGTGCTGTGCCATCTCGGCGAACGCGAAATGGCCGTCAGCGAACTGGCAAAGCATGTCGGCCTCAGCATGTCGGCCCTTTCGCAGCACCTCGCAGGGTTGCGAGTTGCCGGCATAGTCCGGGCACGACGCAACGCCCGGGAGATCCACTACCGTCTGAACCCGGGCCCGGCTTCCCGCATCATGGCACTATTGGCTGACATCTACTGCCCTCCGCCACGCGTACCAGTGAAGCGCAGACCGAAATCTACTCCGTCGCGTTCTTCAAATACGCGATCAAATCGGCGAG
>JAQSDT010000629.1 GCA_029946075.1 bacterium
TCGATCTCGATGCCGTCGCGCCGGCGTTGCTGTTCGCGGATGTGTTCGATCTCACCGGGATAGAACACCCCGGGCGAGCCCTCGGACGGCGGTGTCGATTTGAGATAGCGTGCGAACTCGCCGACTTCCTTTTCAAAATCCTTCAACGGCCGGAAAGCGGCGACGTTGAACACCGCCATGAAGCACCCGTCATTGTGGCGGCCGGTCGGCTCGACGCCGAAGCCCAGGCCGGTCAGCAGGCCGCACAAAATTTCGACCATCGCGGCCAGCCCCGAACCCTTGTAGCCCTCGCTGCCGCCGAGCGGCAGCAGCGCGCCGCCCTTGCGATATTGCGTGGGATCGGTGGTGTGCCGGCCCTCGGAATCGATGATCCAGCCCTGCGGGATCTGTTCGCCGCGCGCGACCGACAGCGCGATCTTGCCGGCGGCCACCGCCGACGTCGCCATGTCGAGGTAGAACGGCGCTTCGAGGTCGGACGGCACCGCGATCGAAATCGGATTGGTGCCGAGCCGGGCCTCGCGGCCGCCGAACGGCGCGACGTGTTTCGGCGAGCGGCCGGAATCGGCCGCGGCGATGCCGATCATGCCGGCCCGCATTGCCATCATCGGATAGGCGGCGAGGCGGCCGACATGGCTCTGCCGAAACACGGTGCAGGCGGCGACGTTGGCGGTCTTCGCCTTCTGGATCGTCAGTTCCATCGCCTTGGCGTTGACGTGGAAGCCGAACCCCCAATGACCGTCGATCACGGTCGTGGTCGGCGATTCCTGTTCGATGGTCCATTTCGCGCCGGGCACGATATGGCCGGCCTTGATGCGGTCGATATAGGTCGGAACCGCGATGATGCCGTGCGAGTCATGGCCGGCGAGATTGGCGTTGACGCAGCCGACCGCAACGGCGCTGGCTTCCTCCTCGGAGGCGCCGGCGGCGCGGAGCAGCGCCGCACCGATGCGGGTGAGACGGTCGGCCTGAACGATCGGCATGGGGTTTCCTCAGGTCTGGATGCCCGCGCGAGCGGCGGGTCTTGCTTGTCTGTCGTTGGCCAGCATGCTCTCAAAGCGTTGGCTGGAGGGCAAGCGTGTAAATATCCTGTTAGCCATGCGCGGGCACCGTGCATCGGCCGCACGTTTCGTCATGCGAAATTATCAGCTCCTGTCGCGCGCAGGTGCAGCCGGCCGGCCCGTGCCGGTATGGCTGACAATTCGTGAACGAGACCGTAGTTCTGCGTACCGCGTTCGCGTTTATTGGGCGGGCATTTACTCTGAATCACAACTCCCGGGCGTCAATAACGAGCATTTAGGTCTCTGCCGCGCATAAGATCGCGCGGGGGAGGCAGCTCAGCGCTGCCGCAGGGGAGTGAGGACGTGAAGACCGATATCGCGCGCACGTTTGCGGCGTTGAATGCGACCAACGAAGCGATTCTGTACGCCAAATCACCCGAAGAGCTGTACCAGAAGGTCTGCGAAGCCACGTTTTCCAGCGGGGACTTCCTGGCGACCTGCATCTTCCTGCGCGAGCCCGGCACCGATCTGTTGCGCTTTGCGGCCGGTTTCGGCGACGACGTCGTGCGCCTGCGCTCGATCGACATTTCGATCGCGGCCGGTACGCCCGAAGGGTCCGGCGTTTGCGGTCAGGCGTTCCGCGACGGCAAGACCTGCATCAGCAATGATTTCCTGAACGACTCGCGTTCGCTGGCTTGGCGCGCCGGCGCGCAGGCTTCGCAGGTCGGCGCGGCGGTAGCGCTGCCGCTCACCTGCAACGGCGAAAGCGTCGGCGTATATCTCGTGACGCGCCGGAAGGCCGGCTCGATCGATGCCCAGATCGTGGCGATGCTCGAGCGGGTGTCGGCGAACGTGTCCTTTGCCCTCGACAATTTCGACCACGAAGCCGCGCGCAAGAGCGGCGAGCGGACGATGCGCCGCCTGAACCGGATGTTCGGCGCCATCAGCGCCACCAACGAAGCCATTCTGCGCGCCAAGACCGAGCAGGACCTGTATCAATGGGTCTGCGATGCCGCGGTCCACAGCGGAAAATCGGCCGCCACGCAGGTTTTGCTGGTGGAGCCCGGTTCGCCCTGGCTGAAGGCCGTAGCCGGAACCGGCGAGATCTTCGACCGCTCGCCGCGGGCGCGCTATTCGATCGATCCGGACAACCCCTACGGCAATGGTGTCTGCGGCCGCGCGTTCCGCACGCAGAAGCCCTGCATCAACAACGACATTCTCAATTCGGCCCAGGGCCAGCCCTGGCTCGAGGACGCGCGCGCGGCGGGCGTCACCGCCTGCGTGGCCGTTCCCCTGATCAAATCCGGCGAGAGCGTCGGCGTTCTGATGTTCTTTGTCGGCCGGCTGTGGGCTGCGGACGAAGAGATCATCGCCCTGATGACGCGGATCGCCGAGAATGTTTCCTTTGCGCTGGAAAATCTTGCGCGCGCCGCGGAAAAGGCCAGGGCCGACCAGCAGAAGGAACGGCTGACGCGGATGTTCGAGGCGCTGAGCGCCACCAACGAAGCGATCGTGCGCGCGAAGTCGCTTGCCGAACTTTATGAACTGGTCTGCGAAGCCGCCGCCAAGGGTGGCCGGTTCAACTCGACCAGCGTTCTTCTGGCCAGACCCGGCACCTCCGATATCGATCTGGTCGCGGTGGCCGGACCGACGGCGGACAATATGCGCCGGGTAAAGGTTTCCACCGATGCCGATCTGCCGGAAGGACGCGGGCTCT
>JAQSDT010000630.1 GCA_029946075.1 bacterium
CAATGACGTTGATGGAGCGGAGCACCGTTCTGCTCACCCTTGAGGGGGAGGGCAAGAAGCGGGGAAGGGGGATGCCAATTAGGTCAGCCCGCCTGACTAACTTTTGGCATTGCGGCGGTCCATATTTCTCGTTTAGAACGAGCATGGAACGCGGTCCTGGCAACGAACCGTCAAGGGTTTTGGCCGAGGATTTGCTTCTCAAGGGTCTGGCAATGCTGATTCGCAGCGAAAAGTACGGAGTTCAGGGGGGAGCGGCGCACGCCGTCCGTCCCCAGGCGATTCCGGCTGCGTCACTGCCCACCCTGCTTCCTGGCGGGCTTCTGCTTCTTATCGGCCCCTGAGGGCCGTCTGGGCGGTTTGCGCCTGGGCACTCAGGGGTTTTGAGCGAGATCACCAGACCCTTAGCGCTGGCATAGCGGCGCACTACCCAAAAGGAATTTTTCAATGACCACCGCCACCAAGTCCGACAAGGACCGCGTTATCGTATTCGACACCACCCTGCGTGACGGCGAGCAGTGCCCCGGCGCGACCATGACCTTCGAGGAAAAGCTCGAAATCGCCGAGATGCTGGACGACATGGGCGTCGACGTCATCGAGGCCGGCTTCCCGATCACCTCGCAGGGCGACTTCGAAGCGGTCAGCGAGATCGCGCGTCGTTCGAAGAACTCGATCATCGCCGGGCTGTCCCGCGCGCATCCGGCCGATATCGACCGCTGCGCCGAGGCCGTGAAGTTCGCCCGCCGCGGCCGCGTCCACACCGTGATCGCGACCTCGCCGCTGCATATGCGGGTCAAGCTGAACAAGACGCCGGAAGAGGTGATCGAAACCTCGATCGCCATGGTCGCCCGCGCCCGCAACCAGATCGACGACGTCGAATGGTCGGCCGAGGACGGCACCCGCAGCGAGATGGACTATCTGTGCCGCATCGTGGAAGCCGTCATCAAGGCCGGCGCCACCACGGTGAACATCCCCGACACCGTCGGCTACACCGTGCCGGAAGAATACACCCGCTTCATGCGCACGCTGATCGAGCGCGTGCCGAACTCCGACAAGGCGGTATTCTCGGTTCACTGTCACAACGACCTCGGCATGGCGGTGGCCAACTCGCTGGCCGGCATCGCCGGCGGCGCGCGCCAGATCGAATGCACCGTCAACGGCATCGGCGAGCGCGCCGGCAACGCCGCGCTGGAAGAAGTCGTGATGGCGATCAACGTCCGCAACGACGTGTTTCCGTGGTGGAACAAGATCGACACCACCATGCTGACGCGCGCCTCCAAGCTGGTGTCGGCGGCGACCTCGTTCCCGGTGCAGTACAACAAGGCGATCGTCGGCCGCAACGCCTTCGCCCATGAGAGCGGCATCCATCAGGACGGCGTGCTGAAGGACGCCTCGACCTACGAGATCATGCGCCCGGAAATGATCGGCCTGAAGAAGTCGTCGCTGGTGCTCGGCAAGCATTCCGGCCGCCACGCCTTCGTGCACAAGCTGGAAGAGATGGGCTACAAGCTCGGCGCCAACCAGCTGGAAGACGCGTTCGTGCGGATGAAGGCGCTGGCCGACCGCAAGAAGGACATCTACGACGAGGACATCGAGGCGCTGGTCGATCAGGAGATCGCAGCCTCTCATGACCGCATCAAGCTGCTGTCGCTGACCGTCATTGCCGGCACCCATGGCCCGCAGCGCGCGACCATGAAGCTCGACGTCGAAGGTCACGCCAGGATCGAGGAAGCCGAGGGCAACGGTCCGGTCGACGCGGTGTTCAACTGCATCAAGGCGCTGGTGCCGCACGAGGCCAAGCTGGAGCTGTATCAAGTTCACGCCGTCACCGAAGGCACCGACGCGCAGGCCGAGGTTTCGGTCCGGCTCGCCCATGAGGGCCGCTCGATGACCTCGAAGGCCTCCGATCCGGATACGCTGGTGGCCTCCGCAAAGGCCTATCTCGGCGCGCTGAACAAGATCGTCATGAAGCACCAGCGCGACCGGCCGGTGCAGGCGGCGGGCTGAGTTCTCACGTCATTCCGGGTTCGATGCTGCGCATCGCGCCGGAATGACGCCAAGAACAACCAAACGCGGCGCCCCAAGCGCCGCGTTTTTTCTTGTCCGCCCTCAAATATACCGGCTCGGCGAAAACGCCCCGACGTCGAACGATGGCTCCGCACCCCCGATCAACGCTGCAATCGCATCCCCCGTCGCCGGCCCCGTCGTAAAACCGATATGCTGGTGCCCGAACGCCAGCCACAGCCCCTTGTGCCGCGGCGCCTGGCCGATCATCGGCAGGCTGTCCGGCAGCGTCGGCCGCGCGCCGCGCCAGGGTTCGGCGACGGCCTCGCCGAACTCGACGACGCCCCGCGCCAGCGGAATCACCGCGTTGAGCTGGTCGTAGGAGGAGGGCGCGTCGCGATCCGTCAGCTCGACGCCGGAGGTGACGCGAATGCCGTTCTCCATCGGCGTCATCAGGAAGGCACCGTCGGCGTCGTGGATCGGGCGCGACAACGCGCGTACGGCGTTGGGCTTGAACTCCTGATGATAGCCGCGCTCGGTGGCGAGCGGGACGCGATAGCCGAGCGGTTTTAACAGATCGGCCGACCATGGCCCGAGCGCCACCACCACATGGCGCGCGCGAATGGCGCCGCCGGCCGCCACCACGCGCCAGCCGCCGCCGTCGGGTTCGATGGCGCGGATGTCCGACTTCCGGATTTTGCCG
>JAQSDT010000631.1 GCA_029946075.1 bacterium
CGCTGGTCAAGAACTCGCTGGGTGCCGTGCTGCTGCCGTCGCTTCGGCGGTTGCTCACTCCCCGCGGTTAAGGTTGTTCGTTTCGCCGCGACCCCATTGACTTCACTCCCCCAAATGAATTTGGCTGGTGCGACGGATTGGCGCAGTTTCGCTCAATCCGTGTGCGCTGAGGGGAGTGAACGTCATGGCTGCAACCGTTGCCGCCGCCGCACCGGCGAGCGCGTCAAAACCCTGGTACAGGGTCCTCTATGTTCAGGTGCTGATCGCCATTGTGCTCGGCGCGTTGTTCGGCTGGCTGTGGCCGCAGGTCGCGACCAACGACTGGATCAAGGCGCTCGGTGACGGCTTCATCAAGCTGATCAAAATGGTGATCGCGCCGATCATCTTCTGCACGGTGGTCTCAGGCATCGCGCACATCCAGGACGCCAAGAAGGTCGGCCGCATCGGTGTCAAGGCGCTGGTCTATTTCGAGGTCGTCTCCACCTTCGCGCTGGTGATCGGGCTCATGGTCGGCAATCTGGTCAAGCCCGGCGCCGGTTTCGGCGGCGGCTTGGCCGACGCGACCAAGGTGGCCGGCTTTGCCAAGCAGGCCGAGGCGCAGAAATCGGTCGATTTCTTCCTGCACATCATCCCCGACACGGTGGTCGGCGCGTTCGCGCAAGGCGAAATCCTGCAGGTGCTGCTGTTCTCGATCCTGTTCGGCTTCGCGCTGATGGGCCTCGGCGAGCGCGGCCACACCATCCGCAGCTTCATCGACGACGCCGCGCACGCGGTGTTCGGCGTCATCTCGATCGTGATGAAAGCCGCCCCGATCGGTGCGTTCGGCGCGATGGCGTTCACGATCGGCAAGTTCGGAACCGGCGCGATCCTGAATTTGATCGGGCTGATCGCGACCTTCTACGTGACCGCGGCGCTGTTCGTGTTCGTGGTGCTCGGCATCATCGCCAAACTGGTCGGGTTCTCGATCTTCAAGTTCCTAGCCTACATCAAGGACGAACTGCTGATCGTGCTCGGCACCTCGTCGTCGGAAAGCGCGCTGCCGTCCTTGATGGAAAAGCTCGAACGGCTCGGCTGCTCCAAGTCGGTCGTGGGTCTGGTGGTGCCGACCGGGTACTCCTTCAACCTCGACGGCACCAACATCTACATGACGCTGGCAACCCTGTTCATCGCGCAGGCGCTCGGCTTCGATCTGACCTTCACCCAGCAGGTCACGATCCTGCTGGTGGCGATGCTGACCTCGAAGGGCGCGTCCGGCATTACCGGGGCGGGCTTCATCACGCTGGCGGCGACGCTGGCCGTGGTCGATCCGCGGCTGGTGCCGGGCATGGCCATCGTGCTCGGCATCGACAAGTTCATGAGCGAGTGCCGCGCGCTGACCAATCTGTGCGGCAATGGCGTGGCCTGTGTCGTCGTGTCGTGGTGGGAAGGTGAACTCGACCAGGCCAAGCTGCACGCCAATCTGAACAAGCAGATCGACCCGACCGACATGGAAACGGCGGTCACGACCGGCTAGGGCTGGATTCTCGTTCTGACGCGTTTTCTTCACGCGAGCCGGGATCCGCTTCGCTCGAAAACGCTTTCGTTCGACACAACAAAAAACCGCCCGGTTTTGGCCGGGCGGTTTTTCTTTGGCGATGCCTGATCGTTACTCGCCGCCGCCGAAGCGGCGCGACCACCAGCCGGCCTTGCGCGGCGCGGCTTCGGCAGCCGCTGGCGCGGGTTCGGCCGGAGCAGACGCCGGAGCGGCGACTGGTTCGGGGGCGCTGTGGCTGACAGGGGCGGCCTGCTCGGCAGGCGCACTCGACATGAAGCTGACTTTCTCGCGAACGGTCGAGCGCCGTCGCGCGGCAGCGCGATCGGCATCCTGCGTCGCTTCTTCGACAATCGGAGTTGCAGGCGCGGTCGGCGCAGCCACGGTTACAGCCGGCGCTTCCGGCGGTGCGTAGGCTGCGGGCTGCGGTTCAGCGCGATAGGGCGCCGGTTCGGGTTCGACCAGCGACGGCGCAGGCACCGGCGAGCCGCCGTCGAAATCGGCCACCGCCTCGACGGCTTCCGATACCGGGGTCGGTCCGAGTTCGTCCGAGATCGAGCCGGCGAGACCCTCTTCCGGTCCATTGCCGCGCCGACGGCGTCCGCCGCGACGGCCCCTGCGGCGCGGGCGCCGCTCGCCGTTCGCCGCCTGATCGCCGCGTGCAACGCCGGGCTGCTCGTCGCCTTCATCCTCATCGGCTTCGCCGTCCTCGACGGCTGCGCCTTCGATGGCTTCGCCGGCGACACGCACGGTGTCGTTGTCCTCGCGCGGCGCGCCGCCTTCACGCGGCTCGCCACGGCCACGACGGCGGCGGCGGCGCTTGCGGCGCTGACCGTCGCCTTCGCCTTCGACGCCGATCGCTTCGGCGGTGCCGGACTCGTCGGTGAGGCCCTCGGTCTCTTCGGTTTCGATCTCGGATTCGACTTCGGCGTCGAAGCCTTCCTCATCGTCATAGGGTTCTTCGACGTAGGCGGGCGAGGCTGCAGCCTGCGCCGCCAGCAGCGCCTTGGCGGCTTCCAGCGTGTGCACCTGTTCGCCGCGGTCGATGATGAAAGACTGCTGGCCGGCAACGGTCGGGTCGGCGCTGACCGCGAGCGATACCTTGAACGAGTTTTCCAGATCGCGCAGATGGCCGCGCTTGTGGTTGAGCACGTAGAGCGCAACGTC
>JAQSDT010000632.1 GCA_029946075.1 bacterium
TAGGATGGGTGGAGCGCAGCGATACCCATCAGCCCGCCGCGCGAATCTGTATCGATGGGTATCGCTGCGCTCCACCCATCCTACGAAGGTGCCGGGCTACAGCGGCAGCAGGGCCGCCGTGGCTTCATCCAGCCACAGCTTGGTGGCGTTGTCGTCGAGATGCGGGCGAACGATGCGGTTGACCCGCTCATGGTAGTCGTTCAGCCACTTCAGCTCCGTCGGGCTGAGCATGGTGACCTCGATCAGGCGGCGATCGATCGGGGCGAATGTCAGCGTCTCGAATGTATTGATCGGCTTTTCCGCACCGGCAACATCGGCGCCGACGACGAGTTCGAGGTTCTCGATCCGGATGCCGTAAGCGTCGGTCTTGTAGTAGCCGGGCTCGTTGGAGAGGATCATGCCGCGTTTCAGCGGCGTGGTGCCGAGCTTGGAAATCCGCGCCGGGCCTTCGTGCACCGACAGATAGCTGCCGACGCCGTGTCCGGTGCCATGCTCGAAATCGAGGCCGGCCTGCCAGAGATATTGCCGCGCAAAACTGTCGAGCTGCGCGCCGGTGGTGCCGTCGGGAAAGATCGCGCGCGCGATCGCGATGTGCCCGCGCAGCACGCGGGTGAAGCGGTCGCGCATCTCGTCGGTCGGTTCGCCGATCGCGATGGTGCGGGTGACGTCGGTGGTGCCGTCCTCGTACTGCGCGCCGGAATCGATCAGCAGCAGATCGCCCGAGACGATCCGGCGGTTGCTCTTGCGGGTGACGCGGTAATGCACGATGGCCCCGTTGGGACCGGTGCCGGCGATGGTCGGAAACGAGACGTCCTTCAGCGCGCAGGTCTGCCGGCGGAACGTCTCCAGCGCCTCGACGGTGTCGATTTCCGTCAGCGCGCCCGACGGCGCCTCGCGGTCGATCCAGGCCAGAAAGCGCGTCAGCGCCACGGCATCGCGCTGGTGCGCCGTCCGCGTGCCCTCGATCTCGGTAATGTTCTTCACGGCCTTGAGCAGGCTCACCGGATCGTTGCCGCGCACCGGCTTGCCGCCGCTGGTCACGATCAATCGGCTCAAGGCGTCGGCTGCGGTGGCGCTGTCGAGCGCGATCGCCGTGCCGCCCTTCGCAAGCTCCGTCAGCGCGGGCACGAGGTCATCGGGCTCTCGTACATCGGCGGAGCGTTCGATATGGTCGCGCGTGTGGTTCGACAGCTTGCGGTGATCGATGAAGACGGTCGGGCGGCCGTCCTTCGGGACCAGCGCATAGGACAGCGGCAGCGGCGTGTGCGAGACGTCGGCGCCGCGGATGTTGAAGGTCCAGGCCACCGCGTGGCTGTCCGACAGCACCAGCGCTTCGGCACCGAGCTTGCCGATCTCGAGCCGGATCCGCTTCAGCTTCTCGGCCTCGATCTCGCCGGAGAATTGCGCGCCGTGAACGGCGACGGGGCCGAGCGGCGGGGCCGGGCGTTCGGTCCAGACCGAATCCAAGGGATTGCTGTCGACTGCGACCAGTTCCGCACCGGCCCTGGTGCAGGCGGCGAGCAGCCGTTCGGCTGCCGCAGAAGTGTGCAGCCAGGGGTCAAAACCGAGGCGGTCGCCGGCCACGAGGTGCTTGGCCAGCCAGTGCTCCGGCGGCGGATCGGCCAGCGGCTCGATATGCCAGGCCTTGCGGTCGACCTGCTTGGCGGCCTGCAGCGTATAGCGGCCATCGACGAACACGGCGGCCTCATGGGTCAGCACGGCGGCCATGCCGGCGGAGCCGGTAAAGCCGGTCAGCCACGCCAGCCGCTCTTCGGAGGGGGCGACATACTCGTTCTGCTGCTGATCGGCGCGCGGAATCACGAATCCCGTCAATTTCCGGACCGCCAGTTCCTCGCGGAAGGCGGCCAGCCGCGCGGTCAGCGCCACGCCGCTTTCGGGTTCTTCGAACGTCTGGAAATGAGCTTCGAACATTGCGCGGTCACTCTAGAGTCGGGCGAATAAGTCCGCAATCCGGCGGCCAGATCCCCCGTTTGGCATAATCCGTGCTTGAATTTTGGCGTCCGCGCCAGATCGGACGGAACGACCTGCCAGCCAGGCCGTTCGTCTCAAGAGCTAACAGGGGGCTTAAGGAGTGTTTCAACTCAACGAAGAGGGGATACACAATGCCTGCTTTCACGTTTGAGAAGATTTCGCCGCCGGAACGCCGCGGTCCCGTGCCGCCGGTTTCCAGCAAGAAACCGCGTGGCGTTATCGTCCAGATGCTGGATCGTTTCGTGGAAGCGCGCGTCAGGCGCGGCCGCCGCGAAGACAAGGGCGTGAACGCCCGCCAACCCCAACCACCGCCCGATTGAGGTTCAACTGACCTTGCGCAGCAGGAGGCTGCTCCAGCCTTCGATGCGCAGGTGCCGGACCGGGACCAGCCCGCGCGCACGGTAGGCGGCAATCACGCCAGGCGCCTGCGGCGTCAGCAATCCCGACAGAATAACCAGCGCCGATGGTGCCAGATGCCGCGCCATCGGCGTTGCCAATTGGCGGAGCGGATTAGCCAGAATATTCGCGAGGACCAGATCGAACGGTGCGGCCCTGGCGAATTGCGGCGCGGCGAAGCCGGTGGCCCGGATCGCCTGCATCAGATGGCCGGTGCGGTTGAGGTGTGCGTTCTCGCGCGCGACCTGCACCGAGGGCGGATCGATATCGCTCGCCAGGATTTTCTCGTGCAGCGCCTTGGCGGCG
>JAQSDT010000633.1 GCA_029946075.1 bacterium
GAGCATGTCGCGAGCGAAGTGGCGGTGATGTATCTCGGCCGTTTCGTCGAACGCAACGAAACCGACGCGCTGTTTCGCGCGCCCGGTCATCCCTACACCAGGGCGCTGCTGGACAGCGTGCTGACGCCGGAGCCTGACCTCGGCGTGCCCGATATCGGTCTCGGCGATATCATGCCGGATCCGGCCAACATTCCTCCGGGCTGCCGGTTCAACCCGCGCTGCCGGATTGCCGTCGATACATGTCGGCATGCGGCACCGGCGCCCATGTTCCGGGCGCCGCAGGGGATGGTAGAGTGCCATCTGGCATAGGGCGTGCCTTACAGTTGAATGCGAAGAATGGAGGGCGATATGCGTATGCAACACAAGCTCGGCGCGGCAATTCTGGGGACGGTCTTGCTCGGCGGCGCGATGCCGGCGATGGCGCAGAAATCCGCCGATAATCTGCGGCTCTCGATGCGCGCGGCGCTGTCGAATATCGATCCCTATTACAACAACGAGCGCACCGGCGTGGTGATGCACCACCAGGGCTGGGACACGCTGGTCTATCGGAATCCCGACACCTTCAAGATCGAACCGTTGCTTGCCACCGAGTGGAAGCTGCCGGATGCGACCACGATCGAGTTCACGTTGCGATCCGGCGTGAAATTCCACGATGGCAGCACGCTCACGGCCGACGATGTCGTCTACACCCTCAACATCGCCGCTGATCCTGCCAGCAAGGTGTCGACGCCCGCCAACTACGCCTGGATCGAGAAGGCCGAGAAGACCGGCGATCTGTCGGTGCGGGTGAAGCTGAAACGGCCGACGCCCGCGGCGCTCGAATATTTCGCGCTGGTGATCCCGATCTATCCCAAGGCCTATCGCGAGAAGGTCGGTGCGGAAGGCTATGCCAAGGCGCCGGTCGGCGCCGGTCCCTACAAGATGGTCAAGGTCGAGCCGGGCGTCTCCATCGACTTCGAGCGCTTCGAGGACTACTGGGCCGGCAGCCCCAAGGGCAAGCCGGCGATCAAGAAGTTGAGCGTGCGCTTCGTGCCGGACGCCGCGACCGAGATGACCGAACTCCTCGCCGGCCGCGCCGACTGGATATGGAATCTCAATCCTGACCAGTTCGACAGCGTCAACAAGTTCCCGACGCTGCAGGCGGTGCGCAAGGAATCGATGCGGATCGGCTTCCTCTCGCTCGATGCGGCCGGCCGCACCGGTGCTGATAATCCAGTCACCAAGCTCAAGGTGCGCCAGGCGATCTGGCATGCGATCGACCGGGTCGCGATCGCCGACAAGCTCGTGACCGGCGGCAGCCGGGTTCCGGCCGCGCCCTGTTTCCCGACGCAGTTCGGCTGCGCCGCCGAAGCCGCCACGCTCTACGATTACAACCCCGCCAAGGCCAAGCAACTGCTCGCGGAAGCCGGCTACCCCGACGGCTTCGAGGTCGAGATGGCGAGCTACATCCTGCCGCAATGGGGCGCATCGGTTCAGAATTATCTGATGGCGGTCGGCATCCGCGCCAAGCTCAATCAGCTTCAGGTCGGCGCGCTGATTCAACGCGCCAAGGCCGGAGAACTGCGTACCTATCTCGGCAGCTGGGGCAGCTATTCGATCAACGACGCGGCGGCGATCATGCCGAACTATTTCGACGGCGGCGCCGACGACTACGCGCGCGATCCGGACGTGAAGCAGTGGCTGCTCGAGGCCGGATCGTCCAACGACGAGGCCGTGCGCAAGAAGGGCTATTCGGCCGCGATCAAGCGCATCACCGAGCAGGCCTATTGGGCGCCGCTGCACACCTATGTGACGACCTACGCCTATTCGAAGCAGCTGTCGTTCACGCCCTATTCGGACGAACTGCCACGCTTCTATCTGGCGAAGTGGCAATAGAGCGTTTTCGAGCGAAGTGGAAACCGGTTCGCGTGAAGAAAACGCGTCAAAACAAGAATCTGGAGCCCGGTTCTGATTCAATCAGAACCGGAAAGGCTCCAGGAACGGGATGAGGCCCGAGCTCAGCTTTCGGGCAATCCAGCAGCCGCCATCGACCGCATGATGCGTTCGCTGGCTTCGAGATAGGTCGCGCTGGAATTTTTCGTCGGCGGCGGCACGTTGCTCACGGTCGAGCCGGGACGCAGTTCGCGTCCCTTCGCCATCGCTGCTTTCGCTTCATCCAGCCTGCCCATCTGCTGATAGGCCGCCGCCAGCAGCATATGCGTACGCCCGCTGGCGGCGGTAATTGCCAGCGACTTCTGCAGCCAGGGTACCGCCTCTTCGGCGCGGCCCATCATCAGATTGGCCCAGCCGGCGCCGATCAGCCATGTCCAGCGCGAGACCTGCGGCGTGTCGAAGCGGTAGGCCTGATGGAACGTCGCCAGTGCGTCCTCGAAACGCCCGGTCCGGATCTGGGTGAGGCCGACATGGTAGAGGGCGATGCCGTTCCAGGGATCGAAGCTCAAGGCGCGCGCGCAGGCCACGAGGCTGGCGCGGAACTGGTTGGTGGCGGTGAGGAAACGACAATAGGCTTCGTGCGTCGGAATGTGGCTGGGACGCGCGCGCAGGGTTTGCAGCAGCAACCGCTCGGTCTTGGTTTCCGCAACCTCGCGTTCGGCGGGGCTGATCCAGACCATCTGGACACCACGCATCAGGAGGGCGGCGAGCGCGGCCTGGATGTCGACATTGTCGGGATCGTCGGCGAGCGCCTTTTCCAGAATGTCCTGCGCGGTCTGGAAGCGTTCCTTGGTGGTGTGATTGATGTGGGCGGTGGCTTGCTCGATCGCGACCTTGCCTTTGCCGGCCAGCGCGTTGCCTGTCGTGACGGTCGATCGGGGGCCGGCGTCGAGCAGTTCGTTGACGCGCAGTGCCAGCGCATGCCCCACGCTTGCCGTCAACCGCGATTGCTGAAGCGGCAGGTCCATGTCGTCGGTGACGTTGACGGTGGTGGTGATGGTCCACTTCACCTCGCCGGCGCCGGTCATGCGCGCGCGGATGGTCCAGGCCTGTTCGCTCTTCTGCAATTCGCCGCTCACCACGAAGTCAGCGGCATTCTTCGCATCCGGAATGAGGACGCGGATGTTCTCGATCTTCGCGAGACCATCGGCAAGGCGTCCGCTGACGTCCGCGGCCATCTGGACTGCGAGCGGATTGTTACCGCTGTCCGTCATCGGCATCACGGCGATGGTGCTCGGCCCCCGCGCCAGGATCAGCCCGGGACGCAACATCGCAACCGTGACGGCGGCGCCAACGACAACAAATGCTGCGACGGCGGCGAGCGCGGCGCTGCGTCTTGAAATGAAGCCGGAACGGCGGGCGGGCGGTTGGGGCTGCGTTCCGGCCGCGACGGCCGCTTCCGCGGGCGCCGGCTGGTGAAGTGGGGCTTGCGGCGCAGCAACCGCCGCGGCGGCGTCGGTCACTTCCACCTGAAACAAATAGCCGCGCCCGGAAATTACCCGCACCACCTGCCGCTTGTCGTCGCCGAGCGCGGTGCGGATTTCACGGATGCACTGAAACAGGCTGTCTTCACCGACATGGACGTTCGGCCAGACCGCTTCCATCAATTGCTGCTTGCTCAGGACCTGCCCGGCATTGGTGGCGAACAGGCGCAGCATTTCGAGGGTCTTCGGCCGCAGCTTGGTCATCTCGCCATCCGGTCGCCGCAACTCGGCGCGCTCCGGGTCGAGCTCATAACCAGAAAAGCGCAGCAACATTTCCTCCAACCGGCAGCCGCCACAATTTAGGGCCGGATTCGACCCAAATAAGTGCGTTGGCTCACAAGGTTGCCGAATATCAGAAAAATATTGGGATGTCTCAACCCCGATCTCAGGTTCGCGCGATCTCGGCGATGTGCCAGACGCTGCCGGACGCAAGTTTCGCTACGCGTGGTGAGGCGGAAGGATTACTTCGCGCATCGACTTCATTTCCTGAAGTCGATGCCGCGCACGATGATCCCTGGCGGATTGCCTTCGAACTCCCGGGCCAGGAACTTGCGGGACGCGCAGGCCTCGATGCGGTCACGCAAACGGGTGAACTGTTCTTCGCGCTGGTGCACGGGCGTCCGCGGCACGCGGTCCAATTCATCCATCGCCGCGGCGCTGACGGCGCAGGGCACTTCCCTGTCACCGTCGATCATGGAAAACAGCAGCACCATGCGGTCGTCCTCGTAACCGCGGATGCTGCCGCGCGTGAGCGTCGGCGGGCTGTCGTCCTGCAATTGGGGCGATCTGTCCATCGTGGTGTTCCTAGCGCTTCTTCTTTGCGACCGCCGGCCGCAGTTCGGCGATCTTCCGCAGGCAGTCGGCTTCGGAATCATGCGGGCCCGAGACGAAGGTGCCGCTGACCTTGGTTGAATACCAGCCGGAGACGACACCGAGGCGAAGCGATTCTTCGGTCATGACGTGGCGGGGCGAGAGATCTTGCATCAGATGCCTTCGGTTTGCGCCGTTCGATCAGGGTCGGAACGGCTGGATGAAGCGTGGAGTTCGTTCAGGTCTCGTCCCCGGAAAGCCGGGTCAGATCCGCCAGTACCGCGGCGACGAGGTCGCGGTGATGGGTGTCGGTCGGCGCGAGGCTGGCCGAATAAAGATTGAGGACGTAGCGCGCCTTGGCCACCGCTTCGGGCCATGTCGTGGCGGGCACGGACAGCAGCTGAATTTCGACCGCGCCCTGCCGGTCGCGCAGTTGCTTGGCGTTGGCCTCGACCTCCGCGATCACGCGGCGAATATCGGTTGCCTTCTGTGCGGCCATGCCGCGATGCTTGTCGAGATTGATCGGGGTCTCGCTCAATGCGGCGCGCTCGCGTCGATGCGCTGCGCGTCGGACAGATCGACCGAACTGATCGAAATCATTTCCATCGTCGAGCGTTGCGGCGCGGCGCCCGGCACCATGATCATGGTGGCGACGCGTCGGTAGCACGGAAACGAAAGCCCCTCGATCATCTCCTCATCGGTGACGACTTCATAGGCGCCGGCAGCGAGCTGCCGGTCGATGCCCCTGAGGCGGAACGGATGCCTGAAATGGACGGTTTCACGTCGTGAGCGCGTGGTCATGCTCGCAGCCTCGCGAGGCTGCGCACGAAGACACCGTCATGTTTTCCGGACATCGGCGCAGCGTGCGCGCTTTCGCGGCAATTAGCTATCGTTTTCTCCAGTGTTGGCCGCATTTGAGCGAATAAGGCAGCACATGCCTTGTATTCGTTGGCTTCGTAGCCATCTCGAGCCTTGGCAGCCGGAAGGGCGTTTCGAATGAAGCTTCGCGTCGGATTCGAAATGCTCTACGAGTTCCCGCAGCCGACGCCGATGATCATGGTACTGGGCACGCACTTCACCCGCGCCTCCGATATTCTCGTGCCTGACTTTCTCACCACCGACCCGGTGGTCGAGATCACGCCCTATCGCGACCTGTTCGGCAATTGGTGCAGCCGCATGGTGGCGCCAGCGGGGCGGATGCGTCTTGCCGGCGATGGCGTCATTCGCGACAGCGGTCTTCCCGATCCGGTATTTGCTTCGGCAGGTCAGCATGCGATCGAGGATCTGCCCGCGGACACGCTGGTTTACCTGCTCGGCAGCCGCTATTGCGAAACCGACCGGCTGTCGGACATTGCCTGGAAATTGTTCGAGAAGACGCCGCCGGGCTGGGCGCGGGTGCAGGCGATCTGCGAGTTCGTTCATCGTCACATCGCGTTCGGCTACGAGCACGCCCGCGCCACGAAGACGGCATGGGAGGCCTATCAGGAGGGCAAGGGCGTGTGCCGCGACTATGCCCATCTGGCTATTGCCTTCTGCCGATGCATGAACATTCCCGCGCGCTATTGTACGGGATATCTCAGCGATATCGGCACGCCGAAGCCGTGGGCGGTCGGCGATTTCGCAGGCTGGTTCGAAGCCTATATCGGCGGGCGCTGGCACACCTTCGATCCGCGCAATCTCGTGCCGAGGCTCGGCCGCGTGCTGATCGCGCAGGGCCGCGATGCTTCCGATGTACCGATCACGCAGACGTTCGGGCCGAACACGTTGGTGAGCTTCAAGGTGTGGACCGACGAGATCGCATGACGCGGGAATGTTTCCGCGTCGAACCCTTCAAAGGAATCGGGATGAAAACCCTTCTCGCCGTGCTGACCCTGTGCGTCTTCGCGCCGGGTGCGCTGGCCGCCGTGCCGGAGTGCCGCTCGATCGAAAGCACGAGCGCGCGCCTGCTGTGCTACGACGCGAAATATCCGCCGAAGATCGGAAAGCCCGAGATCGCCCAGCAGGATTCTCGACCTGCCTACAAGGATCCGTTCGTCGTGGAAGACGCCAAGACCAATGCAAAACTGAAGAACATCTGCCGCGGCTGCTGAGCGATCGCAGGAGCGGCTAGCTCAGCAGGGTGCGGACCTTGCTGGCGGAATCGTAGATTTCGATCTGCAGATACGGATAAGCCGTCTTCAGCTTGCGGCCGGCGGCTTCGGCCGCCTCGGCGGTGTCGAACTCGGACTTGAAGTGGCCGTCGACGATGGTTGCGAAGCCGTCGGTGGGAGGCCGGTCGGCCCTGACAGCTTTCTTCGGTTCCGGCTCTTCGATCGTGAGTAGCGGTTTCTTCATAATGGTTCCTTTCGCGTCAGACTGATGACCTCGCGATCTGACGCAGAAGCTGCCTGACGTAACGACGCGATTCGATACTAAGGTTGATGCAGCAGACGCTCTTCCCGGCGGTATGTCGAGGCATATCCCGGCCGGTATGGGAGCGGGTGAGGCGATCGGTGTATCGGTTTTAGGGCTCGCCATGCCCCGTTGGTAAGCCTAGGCTTGTGCTGCTGGCAGCGGTGATTTTCTCACCTGCATGCTCGTCCTCATCACATCAAGGGCACGGAGAAACGACATGGCCAAAGGCGAGCAGAGAAGCAATCGGGAATCCAAGAAACCCAAGAAGGAAAAGGTCAAGGTGATCGCCGCGGCGCCGAGTCAGAAGGGGGCTGGCTGGCAGCCGACCCAGGGCGGCACCGGCAAGAAGAAGTAGCGACGAGGCGGGCCACGGCGTCCGTCTCACCCCTTCGTCACGTGCACACGGGGCTTCTCGCCCGCGTTCCACTTGCCGTCGATCGCACGCTCGATCTGCGCTGCCAGTTGCAGCAGCAGGCCGTCATTGGCCTGTTTGGCGATCGCCTGGATGCCGAGCGGCAGGCCGTGCGCGTGGGTCGCCATCGGCAGCGAGATCGCCGGGATGCCGCAGAGATTGGCGAGCGGGGTGAACGCAAAATTGCGCCAGAGATTGCCGAACCAGTCGAGCACGTCGGGATTGTCGCTGATGGTCAGGTATTCGGTGGTGCCGACCTTCGTCGTCGGCAGCGCGGTGATCGGCGTCAGGATAATGTCCCAGTCCTCGAAGAATGCGCCGAAGCCGCGCGAGGTCGTGTTGAACACCGCCTGCATGCGGGCGCGGTCGGCATAGCTGGTGTGGCGGCCGTGCTCCCAGATTTTGATGTTGATCGGCTCGATCAGATCTTCCGGCGGCCGTTCCAGCCCGCGCGCCGCCAGCATGTTGGAAATCACGACGGCGAAATTGCTGATGTAGCAATTGGTCTGCGCCGCAAAGGCCTCGCGATAGTCCAGATCGGGCAGGGCGTAATCGACGTGATGGCCGAGGTTTTCGAGGAAGCGTCCTGCCTTCTGCAGCTCGGCGGCGATATGCGGCGTCGCCTGATAATCGCCCCATCGATGTGACAGCGCGATTTTGAGTTTCCGCGGCTCGCGCGCGATCGTTTGCGTATAAGGCTCGGCCGGGCTCCAGAACGGCATGAATTCACCGGGCGCCGGACCCCTGCAGGCATCGACGAAAGCTGCGGTGTCGCGCACCGAGCGCGACTGGCAGCCCTGGATCGACACCAGCCCGCTGAGGTCGGACAGCAACGGCGACAGCGAGAACACGCCGCGCGATACTTTCAGCCCGATATTGCCGTTGACGCCGGCAGGAATGCGGATCGAGCCGCCGCCGTCGGTCGCATGCGCGATCGGCACCGCCCCGGCGGCGACCATCGCCGCGCTGCCCGCCGAGGAGCCGCAGGTGGTGTAGTCGGTATTCCAGGGATTGCGCGTGACATAGACGGCCGGATTTTCCGCCGAGCTGCAGACGCCGAATTCCGGCGTCGTGGTGCGCCCGATCAGATTGAGCCCGGCCGCGCGCAGCTTCGTCGTCAGGAACGTATCGCCGGCTGCACGGTTGCCGCGCATCATCAGCGAGCCCATCTCCTGCAGCCGGCCTTTCAGCGTCGGGCCAAGGTCCTTCATCAGGAACGGCAATCCCGCAAACGGGCCGTCCAGATTGGTGCCGTCGGTGGCGGGATCGGCGAGCGCATCCTCAAACAGCTCGACGACACCTGAGAGCTCGGGATCGACCTTCGCTATGCCGGCCGCAACCTGCGCCGCCAGTTCGGTCGCCGTTACGTCGCCCTTGCGCACGCGCGCGGCCAGCGCCGTGCCGTCATGACCGGCCCATTCGTCCCAACTCATCGGCAGCGTCATTCGGTTGTCCTTCTCGGCGACACGGCCAGGCCGAGGAATACGAGCGCAGCTTGATTCAGGCGCAAGACATCCTCTTCGTCCAAACGCCCGATACGGGCGCCGACCTTGGATTTCGGTACAGTCGTTATCTTGTCCACCATGAGCCGGCAGGGCACGTGGAGCCCGTTGCGCTCGTTCGGCTGCACGGAAAGTCGAAACAGCGGGGCGTCGGTCTCGTCGGTCGTGAACGCGCAGATCGTTATCGAATCCGTTCCGTCGAAACTATCGTCTTGAACGATGACGACGGGTCGCGCCTTGCCCGCATAATCCTTTCCGCCTGCAACGGTCCAGATGTCGCCTCGTCTCATCCCCCTTGATCCGCGTCGACAGCAAGGATTGATACCGCGTCGATATACGCCTGATCCTCACGGGCTGCAGAATTGGTGGCCACGGCCAGCGATTGGCGATGCGCCTCCGAGCGGAACGCAGGCGCGCGCACGTCAGGAACCCAAATCTGGATCGGACGAAGGCCTTGCCGGCGCAGTCGCTCGCGATGCTCGCGCACCTTTACGCGGGAAGGCTTGGGCTTGGATGCAGAGGCCACGAAAATTATCTCTCAGATTGGTTACATGTAACTATGGCAGGATGATCGGGATTTGCAAGGATTAAGTAAAAGATACAATTATATCAATACGTTGTATGACATCAAACCTTGATCAGCCGCAGCTTTGTACCCCAAGGGTCCGACGTTTCGATGCCGCCGGCAATCGCCGCAGTCTTGATGCCCGCCTGCTGCAGACGCTGCTGCTGCGCTTCGAGGATCTGCTGCGCCTCGATCTCCAGCGAGAACCAGGCGAGCCCGGTTGCGGCCTCGTCGCGCGTGCCGGCGCCCTGACTCTGCCAGACGTTGATGCCGAGATGATGGTGGTAGCGCCCCGAGGACAGGAACGCCGCGCCGCTGCGCTTGCGGGTCGGCGCGAAGCCGATGGTGCCGCTGTAGAACCGGTCGGCCTGTTCGAGGTCGCCGACGCGCAGATGCATGTGGCCGATGCGCAGGCCGTCGGGCGCCTTGGCATAGTCGGTGGTGTTCGTTTTGGTCAGCGCCAGCAGGCCGTCGATGTCGAGCTGGTCGGTCGCCATCGCGACCGATCCGGCCTCCCATTTCCATTGCTCCGGGGCGCGGTCGGCATAAATCTCGATGCCGTTGCCTTCGGGATCGTCGAGATAAACGGACTCGCTGACGAGGTGATCGGCGAAACCGGAGAGCGGGATCCGGTTTTTGGCCGCATGCACCAGCCAGCGCGCCAGGTCCTTGCGCGTCGGCATCAGGAAGGCCGTGTGATAGAGCCCGGCTGCAGTCGGTGCCTCACGCGCCGCGTCTTCGCGCCGTTCGAGGTCGAGCAGTGCGATGCCGCCGGAGCCGAGTCGCGCGTTGGTGGCGCTGCGCTGCATGACGGTGAGGCCGATCGCGTCGCGATAATAGTCGGCGACCTTGTCGAGAGCGCGTACGCGCAGCGTCACCATGCCGATCCGCATCGGCGTGCGATTGGCGAAGGTCGGCCCGCCGCCCTTGCTGCCAGTCGTTCCCTCGGCCTGTGCCGCCGCGATGGCGGCCGCGGAAAGCGAGGAGGCGCCGGCGAGGTGCAGCAGCGTGCGGCGGGTGAAATCGGCAGTCATGACGGCATCCTCGATCGCGAGCGCGGCAATGGTTCGGGAACCATCGTTGCAGCAGAACGCTTTCGGTCAGGCAAGCCATTTTCAAGCCGTCGGAAATCAAAAAGATGCGCGTTGCAGCGGCGATATTCGCATGCCTTCTGAGCGTGGCCACCGCTGCCGCCCAGACCAGTGCCTGAGGCCGGCGGCTCGAACTCGGCCGCGCCGACCGTGAAACGCGACGGCAAGTCGCTGAAAGTCGCCCGCGACTGCTCGCCGGATTCGAAGCCGAAGTAACTTTCGCCGGATGGGTATCGCTTCGCTCCACCATGCTGCGGAATGGTCACTTCCCGCGAGACTTTCAATTTCGCGATAGAAGCCATGCTCACATTCAAATTCCTTGATATCCCGCCGCGATCTATTGTTCGCCTCAATCACACCGGGAATCGTGGAGGAAATTGAGTCCGATGGCGGAAGCAGCAAAATTGAAAAATGAGACGGCACCGGCGTTGCCGACATGGCCCGACGAGATCTATCGGGTGCTGAAGGACGCCGGCATTCGCCAGGTCGCGATGGTGCCGGACGCCGGCCACAGCCGCCTGATCCGCTCCTTCGAGGCCGATCCGGAAACGCGTGTCGTCACGCTGACGACGGAGGAAGAGGGCGTGGCGATGCTGGCTGGCGCCTGGCTCGGCGGCGAACGCGGCGTGCTTCTGCTGCAATCGAGCGGCGTCGGCAACTGCATCAACATGCTGTCGCTGCCGGTGATCTGCCACATGCCGCTGCTCATGATCGTCACCATGCGCGGCGACTGGGGCGAGTTCAATCCGTGGCAGATTCCGATGGGGCAGGGTACGCGGCCCTCGCTGGAAGCGATGGGCGTCATCGTCAACAAGGTCGATGACCCCGATCTCGTCGCCGCCACCGTGCAGGGTGCGGCCCATCTTGCCTTCAATACCTGGAAGCCCGTGGCGGTCCTGCTCGGCCAGCGCGTGCTCGGCGCCAAGAACTTCAAGGAGCTCGCCCGCAAATGACCGCCAATCCGAATGCACTGCTGCATCGCCGCGACGTCGTCAACGAAATGGTGCGCGACCGCGCCGACCTGCTCGTCATCGCCGGCCTCGGCGCGCCGAACTGGGACGTCTCCGCCGCCGGCGATCATGCCAATAATTTCCCGCTCTGGGGCGCCATGGGCGGCGCCTCGATGATCGGCCTCGGCCTCGCGCTTGCGCAACCGAAGCGCAAGGTGCTGGTGATCACCGGCGACGGCGAGATGTTGATGAATGTCGGCTCGCTCGCACCCATCGCGGTGGAAGCGCCGAAGAACCTCACGATTGCCGTGCTCGACAATGAGCGTTTCGGCGAGACCGGCATGCAGAAGACCCCGACCGCGTCGGGCGTCGATCTTGCCGCGATCGCCACCGCTTGCGGCATCCGCACTTCGCGCATCGTCCGCACCATGGCCGAGGTCAGCGAATTGCGCGATCTCGCGCATGCGGGCAAGGGCACGGCCTTCGCGCAGATCAAGATCAGTCCGGAGGCGCTCCCCTTCGTGATGCCGCCCGCGGACGGCGTCATCCTGACGACGCGCTTCCGGCAGTCGGTGCTCGGCGACGAGGCGTTGTATAACTAGCAGTGGCGCTACCCAGGCGTCGTCATGCCCGGGCTTGTCCCGGGCATCCACCTCTTTAGCAGGTTGTATGCAAGGGAGACGTGGATGGCCGGGTCAAGCCCGGCCATGACGGAAGTGAAATAACGGCGCTACGTCGTCATGTTGATCTTCCAGAGCCCTTCCTTCGAGAGCTGCTGGATCTCCGACATGATCAGCGTCGATATGGTGGTCGTCGCGATCGACACCGGATGCGCGATCGGCGACGCCAGGATGAGTTCGCGCGACACCGAGGGACCGACCAGCGCCGCCATCTCCAGGCGTCTGGCGGCCACCTCGGCGCGGATCGCAGACGGCGGCAGTAGCGTATAGCCGAGGCCTTGCTCCATCAGGCTGATCTGGGCGCGGTAGGAGTCGGCCTCGATCAGCGGCGTCAGTTTCAGCCGTTCGCGCGCCGCTGCCTTTTCCAGCAGCGCGCGCAGGCCGTGCGAAATGCTGGGCAGGATCAGCTTCTGCTTCACCAGCCATTTGAGGTCGACCTGCTTGCGCTTGATCAGGCCCGACCCCGGCGGGCCGATGACGGCGATGTCCTCGCGCCCGATCGACTGCACGGAGAGATGCAGGTCCACTGCCGGGCCATAGATGATGGCAAGATCCATCTCGCCGCGATGCAGCCATTCCACCAGATGCCCGCCATAGCTCTCGACGATCCGCAGCGAGATATCAGGAAATTCGTCGAGCACACGGCGGGCGAACCGGCCGGACAGAACAGCGCTGACGGTCGGCACCATCCCGAGGATGACGCGTCCCGAAGGCTTGCCGTTGGCCGATTTGAGGTCGTCACTGACCTGCTCGATCTGGCGAATGAGCCCGGTGGTGCGCTCAAGCAGCATCCGCCCCGCGCTGGTCAGCTGCATGCCGCGCCCGTTACGGACGAACAAATCGACGCGCAACTCGTGCTCCAGCAGCTTGATATGGCGGCTCAGCGCCGGCTGCGCAGCCCGCAGCCGGTCCGCCGCCTTGCTCAGGCTGCCAAGTTCCGCTACGGCCCGGAACGTCCGCAATTGTTTGAGATCCATCTGACGTCCAGAGTGCGTATGTTAAAAGCGATCATACGCCGTTTTCGGAATCTCCGTCCATGACCGTCCCCTCAGTTACGTCGGCACAAATCCGCACCGCATTGCTGCTGCGCCACGAGATCGCGCTGCTCGATGTCAGGCACGAGGCCGCCTTCGCCACCGGCCACCCGCTGTTCGCCGCCAACATGGCCGTCGATCGCATCGCGCTCGAAGCCGAGGTGCGGTTGCCGCGCAAGGACGTGCCGATCGTGATTTACGATAACGGTGAAGGATGGGTAACGCAGGCGGCTCGCAACCTGAAGGACTTCGGCTACATCAATGTCAGCCAGCTCGAAGGCGGGCTTCAGGGCTGGAAGTCGGCCGGTTATGAAGTGTTCGAGGACGTCAATTCCTACGCCAAGGCCTTCGGCGAACTGGTCGAGTCACGCCGCCACACGCCTTCGCTCGCTGCGGAGGAGGTCAATGCGCTGATTGCGAGCAAGGCGAACATTCAAATCCTCGACGTGCGCCGGTTCGACGAATACGCGACCATGAATATTCCAGGCTCCATCAGCGTGCCCGG
The DNA here is from genome assembly GCA_029946075.1 of bacterium. Classification (GTDB taxonomy): domain Bacteria; phylum Pseudomonadota; class Alphaproteobacteria; order Rhizobiales; family Xanthobacteraceae; genus Bradyrhizobium. The sequence goes on from JAQSDT010000633.1 coordinate 13,360, forward strand.
CGCGGAGCTGGTGCTGCGCGCCGGCCGCGCCGCGCCGGATCCCGATACGACCATCATCGTCAATTGCGCCGGCCGTACCCGGTCGATCATCGGCACCCAGTCGCTGATCAATGCCGGCGTCGCCAACAAGGTCGTGGCGCTGCGCAACGGCACCATCGGCTGGACCCTGGCGAAGCAGGGTTTGCAGCACGGCTCGGATCGCCGCGGCGAGATCGGTGCGATCAAGGACGGCGGGGCCAATGCCCGCGACGTCGCCTATCGCGCCGGTGTGAAGCGCGTCGGGTCGATGGAACTGACCGCGCTGCAATCGGATCGTGACCGCACGTTGTACCGCTTCGACGTCCGTTCGGAAGAGGAATACGCCGCAGGCCATCTCGAAGGCTTCCGCCATTATCCCGGCGGGCAACTGGTGCAGGAAGTCGACATGGCGGCACCGGTCCGGGGCGCGCGAATCGTGCTGACGGATGACCGGAGCGTCCGCGCCGATATGACGGCATCCTGGCTCGCGCAGATGGGCTGGGAGGTCTATGTGCACGACGGCGGTTATGACGGCGCGCTGGAAGTCGGTCCGCCGCTTGTCATACCAAAACCCGATCCGTCACATCGTTATCGTCGCCCCTATGAAGGCACGGATGTGAAGGAAAGCGCGATGCAGGCCTATCTCGATTGGGAGTTCGGCCTCGTCGAACAGCTCCGCCGCGACGCCAGCCACGGCTTCTTCGTTATCTGACGGACTTGTCACGCCGTAGCTCGAAGAGCGAAGGCGGATCAATCGTCTGCACCCATCGTCGCGAGCTTCTCAGCCGAATAATTCTCCCCGATCGACAGCGCACAGATCCGCGAGATCTGCACATACGCCAACCCCGTCTCTTCGGCCCACACATTGAACTGCGCCTGCACCTTGGCAAGATCGCGCTTGGACGTGACGGTCTCGGCGATATCGAGACCGGCGTCGCGCAGGCACAGCACCACGTCGCGCGACGTCACGAATCCGTCCCAGCCGAGGAAGCGCAGCATCATCTGTCCGGTATTGCCGCCGAGCCGGCTGCCGCGTTTGGCCAGCAATTCCAGCAATCCGATTTCATTCGACGACGGCCATGCCGCAAGGAACTTGCCGAAGCTGCCATGCTCCCTGGCGATCTCGCGGATGAAGCCGGCATTGGCTCGAACCGACATGATCTTGGCGCCATTGCGGACGATCCGCTTGTCCTTCATCAGATCGTCCCAGAACTCGTCCGGCTTCAGCGACAGCGGCCCCAGCTTGAAGCCGCCGAACGCCTTCTCGAAGCCCGGCCATTTGGTCTCGATCACGCTCCAGGCAAATCCGGCGCAGAACGCCCGCTTGCTCATCTCGGCCAGAATGCGGTCGTCGCCCAGTTTGGCGAGTGCCTTCGGATCGGGCCTGGCCGGGAGCAGCTTGGCCAGTGCCTTGGGCCCGCCCTTGCGCTTCTCGGCGCGGGCGCGAATCGTCTTGAACGAGGTCAATTTGGGCCCCTTTGGAGCAAGATTGGATCGGCGGCAGTCTAGCCTAACGCCTCGGGATTCCCAGCGCTGCCGCCGAAAGGTTAATCCGTCCCGGAATTGGCCAGGTGCCCTGCAAAGAATGGAATGGCATATCGGCTGGAATTCGCCTAAAGCATCCCCACCTCACACAAGTCCGTCAGGCCGTTCGGCTGCGCGTCGTTTATGCGCAGCTTTTGAGTCATTTCGGTTCGAGGCGCCCTTTTCATATTCCCGGCCGATAAGGCCAACCAAGGTCTTCACGTGACACTCATACCCACCAATCCGCCGCTCGCCCGAGCCCTGGCGGAACGCAAATTCGATCGGCTGACGCAGGTACAGACAGCCGTGCTCGCCGACGAAGCCGATGGCCGCGATCTCCTGGTTTCGGCGCAGACCGGTTCCGGCAAGACCGTCGCCTATGGTCTCGCGATTGCAAATAACCTGCTCGAAGGCGCCGAGCGCTTCGAGAGCGCCGGCGCGCCGCTCGCGCTGGTGGTGGCGCCCACCCGCGAATTGGCGCTGCAGGTCCATCGCGAACTGACCTGGCTCTATCAATATGCCGGCGGTCGCGTGGTTTCGTGTGTGGGCGGCATGGATCCGCGCCGCGAGCAGCGCGAACTGGCGGCCGGCGCCCATATCGTGGTCGGCACGCCCGGGCGGCTCTGCGACCATCTGCGGCGTAACCGACTCGACGTTTCCGAGTTGAAAGCGATCGTGCTCGACGAGGCCGACGAGATGCTCGATCTCGGCTTTCGCGAGGACATGGAAATCATCCTGAAGGCGACGCCGGACAGCCGCCGCACGCCGCTGTTCTCGGCGACCCTGCCGAAGGGCATCGTCACGCTGGCGCGAGAATATCAGCAAAACGCCTACCGCGTCGAAGTCGCGGGCGACGAGGGCGGACACGCCGATATCGAATACCGCGCGATCCGCATCGCCGCCGGCGATGTCGAGCACGCGGTGGTCAATCTGCTGCGCTATTTCGAATCACCGGGCTCGCTGGTGTTCTGCAACACGCGCGAAGCCGTGCGACATCTGCAGGCGACGCTGCTGGAGCGCGGCTTCTCGGTGGTGGCGTTGTCGGGCGAACTGACCCAGAACGAGCGGACGATGGCGCTGCAGGCGCTGCGCGATGGCCGCGCCCGCGTCTGTGTCGCGACCGACGTCGCCGCGCGCGGCATCGATTTGCCCAACCTCGATCTCGTGATTCATTCCGATCTGCCGAACGATCCGGAAGTCATGCAGCACCGTTCGGGCCGCACCGGGCGTGCCGGCCGCAAGGGCGTCAGCATCCTGCTGGTGCCGCCGGCGCGGCGCAAGCGCGCCGACATGCTGCTGAAGCTGGCCGGCATCGATGCGGGATGGGGGCTCGCGCCGCAGCCCGACGAAATTCGCAAGCTCGATCAGGAGCGGATGCTCAAGGACGAACTGCTCACCGCCGAAACGACCCCGGAAGATCTGGCGCTGGCGCAGGCGTTGCTCGCCGAGCGATCGGCCGAGGAGATTGCCGCTGCACTGGCGCGGCTCTATCGCGCGCGTCTGCCTTCGCCCGAGGATATCCTCGATCCTGGTGAGGGCCGCGTCAAATCGCGTGCCGAGCGTGCCCAGGAGAAGGTCGCTCGCGAGCCCGGTCGCGGAGCGAAGCCCGGTAAATCCTCGCCGCGTCACCGCATGGGCGAAGACAGCGTCTGGTTCAGCGCCGCCATCGGGAGCCGCAAGAATGCCGAGGCGCGCTGGGTGCTACCGATGCTGTGTCGCCGCGGCGGCATTACCAAGGAAGATATCGGCGCGATCCGCATTCTCGATACCGTCACCGAGTTCGAGATTTCGGCGCATGTAGCGGACCGCTTCGCCACGCAGATCCGCCGTCCCGACAAGGAAGACAACATCCGCATCGAGGCCATGAACGATGGGCCGTCGGGCGAAGCGGTGCGCGCGCCGCCACGATCGCCGAAGCCGCACGGCAAGAGTTATGATCGCAAGCCGGAGCGCGAAAACGCCAGGAGTTTCGATAACAAGAGCTTTGGTAACAAGACCTTCGAAAGCAAGGGCTACGAAAAGAAGAAATTCGAAAAGAAGCCTGAAAAGAGCTTCGAGAAGCCGGCATTTGACAAGGAAGCCCGTTACGCTACCAAGAAGCCGCACCGGAAGGGCCAGGCGTTCGGCGCCCGGCCGGAGCATGACCGCAAGCCGGAGCGCGACCGGGTAACGTCTGCAAAGCCTGCGTTCGACAAGAAGAAAAAGAAGAAGTTTCGCGGCTGACCGGCGTGATCTCGATTTCAGGCCGCCGCCGCCGATTTGACGGAGGCGCGTCATGGATGCCAGGGGTACACGCGACGCGGTTATGATCGACCGCCGTGCCGCCCTCGCACTGATCGGTTCGGCGCTGATGCCTTCCGCCGCGCGTGCCGCGCAATATCCGTCCCGCCCGATCAAGATCATCGTGCCGTTCGGCCCCGGCGGCTCCGGCGATATTACCGCGCGGCTGATCGGCAAGCAGATTGAGGAAAAGACCAGGCAGGCCGTCGTCATCGACAACCGCCCCGGCGCCAACGGCATCATCGGCACCATGGCGGTGAAAACCGCCGAGCCCGACGGTTACACCGTGCTGCTGATCACCACCAGCACCCACGCCGCCAATGTCAGCCTCGTGCGCAACCTGTCCTACGATCCGGCCAGGGATTTTACCGTCGTCGGCGTGTTCCGCTCCAGTGGCAGTTATCTGATGGTGCGCCCGCAGGCGCCGTGGCGCGATCTCGCCGGCTTCATCGCCGCCGCCAGGGCCGCGCCAGGCAAGCTGACCTTCGGTCACTTCAACGCCTCTTCGCGAACGCCGCCGGAATATCTCGGCAAGCTCGCCGGCATCGAGTTGCAGGCGGTGCCCTATCGCGCGATCGCGAATGCGGTGGCTGATCTGATCAGCGGCGAAATCGACTGCCTGTTCATGGATACGACGGCGTCGAATCAATATCTGCAGAACGGCCAGCTTCGTCCGCTGGCGATCACGCGGCTGACGCGCGCACCCGCAACGCCTGACGTGCCTGCTATCGCCGAAACCTTTCCGGGATTTGAACTGACGGGTTTCCTCGGCATGGCGGTCCCTTCGGCGACGCCGCGCGATATCGTCACGCAATTGAACGGGCTCATCAACGGGGCCTTGACGTCACCGGATGTGCGAAGGCGGATGGACGAGTTCGGCCTGTCCTGGGACATTACCGACCTTGCGGCCTGCGACGCCGAGGTGCGGGCCGAGCGCGAGCGCTGGACCGAGTACACCCGCGTCGCCGGCATTCAGCCCGAGTGAGAGGATCATATGAGCGTCTATATCATCGCCCAGATAAAATTCACCCGCCGCGAACTCTACGACCGTTATCAGTCGCGCTTCATGGGCGTGTTCAAAAAATTCAACGGCAAGCTGCTGGTCGCCGATTCGCATCCGGTGGTGCTCGAAGGCGAGTGGCCGCGCGACAAGGTCGTGATCATGGAGTTCCCCGATGATGCTGCGGCGAAAGAATTCCAGAACTCGCCGGAGTATCAGGAAATAGCGGTCGACCGCAAAGCGGGTGCCGACGCCATCGTCATGACCGTGAGAGGCCTGCAATAATGGCGACGTTCCCGACCTCGACCACCGTCCTCGATTCCATCCTGTTCCGCGATGCGTTCGGAACACCGGCGATGCGCGAGGTGTTTTCGGATTTCAGCCTGGTCACGCGCTATGCGGAGGTCGAGATCGCCCTGGCAAAGGCCGAGGCGCGCTGCGGCGTAATCCCGGCGCAGGCTGCGGCTGAGATCGCAAAGCGAACGGATGTCGCCGCGTTCGACTTCGACCTGCTCCGGCAGGAGACCGACATCGTCGGCTATCCAATCCTGCCGCTGGTGCATCAAATGGTGAAGCAGTGCGGCGAGGCCGGGCGTTACGTGCACTGGGGCGCGACCACGCAGGACATCATGGATACCGCGGTGGTGTTGCAGGTGAGGGCAGGGCTCGAAATCATCGAAGCCGATATCGCTGCGCTGCGCGGCATCCTTGCCGGTCTCGCCAAGCGCTATCGCGATACGCCGATGGCCGGTCGCACCCATCTGCAGCAGGCGCTGCCGGTGACGTTCGGCTACAAATGCGCGATCTGGCTGGCGATGTTCGATCGCCATGCCGAGCGGCTCGAACAGTTGAAACCGCGCGTGCTGGTCGGCCAGTTCGCCGGCGCGGCCGGAACGCTGGCCTCGCTCGGCAGCAAGGGTTTTGAAGTGCAGCAGGCGCTGTGCGAGGAACTCCGGCTCGGCGTACCCGTTTCGACCTGGCACGTCGCCCGCGACGGACTGGCCGAGACGATGAATTTTCTCGGCCTGGTGACGGGATCGCTCGGCAAGGTCGCGCTCGACATCATGATGATGGCGTCGACCGAATTCGGGGAAGTCTACGAGCCTTTCGTTAAGGGCCGCGGCGCATCCTCGACCATGCCGCAGAAACGCAATCCGATCTCGTCCGAGTTGATGCTGGCGGCGGCCAAGGGCGTGCGCCAGCATGCAGGGTTGATGCTGGATGCGATGGTGCAGGATTTCGAGCGTGCCACAGGTCCATGGCACGCCGAATGGATGGCGATTCCCGAAAGCTTCGTGCTGACGGCCGGAAGCCTGCATCAGGCAAAATTCGCACTCGGCGGGCTCATCGTCGACGAGAACAAGATGGCTGAAAATCTCGACATCAGCCGCGGGCTAATCGTGGCCGAAGCGGTGATGATGGGGCTCGCGCCCGATCTCGGCCGCCAGGAGGCGCATGACGTCGTGTATGACGCCTGCCGTGCCGCCAACGAGAAAGGCGTGACGCTGGCGGATGCGCTCTCGGCCGATCACCGCGTCTCCACCCGCATCGATCGTGCGACCATCGACCGCCTGACCTCGCCGCGGAACTATCTCGGCCTCGCCCCTGAGATGGTCGATCGCGTGCTGGCGTCGTCGAAGCGTTGAGAAGTCCGGCCGACTAGCCTATCTCTGTTTGAACGACTGATTTGAGGTTTCGCCATGAACACGCACCAGCGCAATATGTCCGCCGCGATCGACCCCGTGAAGCTCGACCGCCTCGCCGAAGTCGCCGTCAAGGTCGGCCTGCAGCTGCAGCCGGGGCAGGATTTGCTGCTGACCGCACCGTCGGTGGCGCTGCCGCTGGTGCGCCGGATTGCGGAACATGCCTACAAAGCGGGCGCCGGTCTGGTGACCCCATTCCTGTCGGACGAGGAAATCACGCTGTCGCGTTATCGTTATGGCCACGATAACAGCTTCGACCGCGCCGCCGGCTGGCTCTATGAGGGCATGGCAAAAGCCTTTTCCGCCAACACCGCCCGGCTCGCCATCGTCGGTGATAATCCGATGCTGCTATCGGGTGAGGATCCTTCCAAGGTCGCGCGCGCCAGCAAGGCCAATTCGATGGCTTATCAGCCGGCGCTGGAGAAGATCGTCAATTTCGACACCAACTGGAACATCATCGCCTATCCCAGTCCCGCCTGGGCGAAGCAGGTATTCCCCGATGTTGCGGAGGATGTCGCGGTTGCCAAACTGGCGGATGCGATCTTCGCGGCGTCACGCGTCGATCAGGACGGCGCGGTCGCGGCCTGGGAGAAGCACAACGCGGTGCTGCGCGAGCGCACCAACTGGCTCAACGGCCAGCGCTTCCATGCGCTGAAATATTCCGGACCCGGAACCGACCTCACGATCGGTCTGGCCGACGGCCACGAATGGGAAGGCGGCGCCTCGACCGCCAAAAATGGTATCACCTGCAACGCCAACATTCCGACCGAAGAAGTGTTCACCACGCCGCATTGCCGCCGCGTCAGCGGCCATGTCGTCTCGTCCAAGCCGCTATCGTATCAGGGCACGTTGATCGACAACATCCAGGTGAAGTTCGAGGAAGGCCGCATTGTCGAGGCCAGGGCTTCGCGCGGCGAGGAAGTGCTGAAGAAGGTACTGGAAACCGACGAAGGCGCGGCGCGCCTCGGCGAGGTGGCGCTGGTGCCGCATTCCTCGCCGATCTCGAAGAGCGGGCTGTTGTTCTTCAACACGCTGTTCGACGAAAACGCCGCATCCCACATCGCGCTTGGCCAGTGCTATTCGAAATGCTTCGTTGGCGGCGACAAACTGACGCCGCAGCAGATCGCCGAACAGGGCGGCAACAAGAGCCTGATCCACATCGACTGGATGATCGGTTCCGCCGAGACTGACATCGACGGCATCCATGCCGACGGCCGCACGGTGCCGGTGTTCCGCAAGGGCGAGTGGGCGTGAGGCAATCGCTTACGGCGCGTCGGATTGCAGAATGGTGAGGGTCTGTTCGGAGGGCGGGCAGGTAATGCTCGCCTCCATCGTGTCGAGGATATTCTCGATCGTGAAGCGCCGATCCCACAGCCGGCTCTTGCTGCTCCGGCGGTTTTCCCGTGCGGCCTCCCGCGCCGACAGGATGGCGTTGGCGTAGATCGAGAATATCGAGAGGCGTTGTTCGATCAGCGCTGCCGGTAGCGGCAACATCCGCTTCAGATGCGCGAAGCAGGCGACATAGCCGGCATTCCAGCGATTGTTGAGGGCCGCCCGCAACGCTTTTGGATCCGAAGCTTGCAGATTCGAGGTGAAGCGGATGTAGCCGCACCAGCGCTCATCGTTGCCAAGTTCGATTACGGGCATGACCAGAACCAGGATGATCTCGCGTATCGACACGGGCCCGCCGCGAGCCTCGATCTCGCGCAGCATGCCTTGACGCCGCTCATCGAGGATAGTTGCGCCGTCGACGACCATTTGACGGATCAATTCTTCCTTCGAGCCAAAATGATAGTGCAAGGCCGCGTTGTTGCGTTGTCCCGCCGCGACGACGATCTGCTGCACGGTGACGGCGTCAATGCCGTGTCGCGCGAACAGCAGCTGCGCTGCGGCCTTGATTTGGTTTCTGGTGTCTTCCGAGGCGGCACGGGGCGTCGCCCGCATTTTGGTTGACATGCGAAATACCATATCCTAATTTAAGCGAAATCGCTTAATTAAAAAAGAAAGCGGAGGAAGCCATGCGGGTTCTCGTCGTCGGCGGCGGCATTGGTGGTTTAACTACTGCTATCGCCCTGCGTCATCAAGGTATTGACGCGCTCGTGCTGGAGCAGGCGTCGATGCTAGCCGAAATCGGCGCCGGCATCCAGATCGCCAGCAACGCTGCCATCGTCCTGCGTGAGCTAGGCCTTGAAGCTGCTATGCGCGCCGTCGGCGTTAAGCCGCAGTCCTATGACTATCGCGATCTGCGCACCGGCCGAATGTTGTATCAGGCGCCGCTCGGCGACGAAGCGGCGGGACGCTACGGCGCGCCGATGTACAATATCCATCGCGCGGATCTTATCCAGCTACTGTTCGACGCGGTTCCTCCTGCAGCCAAGCGCCTCGGCGCACGCTGCGTGGCGATCTCGCAGGACAAGGATGGTGTCGAGGTGAGGCTGCAAACAGGAGAAATCCTGCGCGGGGACGCTCTCGTTGGCTGCGACGGTATTCATTCGGTGGTCCGCCAGCATCTGCGCGGAAAGGAAGAGAAGCATTTCGCCAACATTTTGATGTGGCGGTCGCTCATTCCGGCCGAGCGCCTCGACGGACTCGGGCTGCCCGAGTGCGGCAACTACTGGTTCGGTCCCGGCCGGACATTGATCACCTACTGGGTGCGGCCGAAAAATATGTACAGCATCCTGGCTTCGGTACCGGCGAATGAAGTGCAACGCGAGTCCTGGGACGAGAGCGGTGATATTTCGGAGATGCTGCGTTCCTTCGAAGACGCCGAGCCGCGCGCCCGCACCATGCTCGAGCAATGCAAGACCGCCTTCATCACCGGCATGTACTACCGCGATCCGATCGACAGCTGGACAGATGGCCGCATTACGCTGCTCGGCGATGCTGCGCACCCTATGGTGCCGTTCCTTGCTGCCGGCGCCGGACAGAGCATTGAGGATGCCTGGACGTTTGCGCGGGTACTGGCGCGGCGCCAGGACGACGTGCCCGGCGCGTTGCTCGAATATGAGCGGCGGCGCCTGCCGCGCACGACACGGATTCAGGCCGGCGCGCGTGCCGTGGTCAAGCTGATGCACGAGACCGACAGTGGACGGTTGCGCGATCGCAACGGCCGCTGGAAAGGCATAGCCCGTATCGACCCGCTGGCGGAGACGAGTTGGGGTCTGGCCTGGGATTATAATGTCGTCAAGGCGGTCGAGGGACCGCCCGGCGAAGTGCTCAACGTCACGGGGCTTCGCGAGGGCAAGCGCCTGCAGCGCCCCGAAGGTCAGCGCGCTTTCGATCTCTGGAAGTATGCTTTCCGGCCGGAGGATGTCGCCCGCGGTCATGACGGGTTGCGCGAGGCCTATGACCGTTTCCTGACGACGAACTTTCCGCTGCCTGACGGGATCGAAGCGCTCGAGGAGGAACTGGGCGATGTCAAGGCCTGGCGCGTGGCGGCAAAGGATGCGCCGCGCGGCAATGTCGTGCTTCATTTTCACGGTGGTGGCTACTTGATCGGCTCCGCAAAGGGCTCGCTTGAATATGCGAGCCGGCTTGCGGCAGCGGTGGGCGGCTGCTGCTACACGGTGGAGTATCGTCTCGCACCAGAGCATCCCTATCCGGCGGCGATCGACGATGCCATTTGTTCGTACCGGGCGCTGTTGGCGCGCGGGATCCCGGCAAGTTCGATCATCGTGTCTGGTGAATCGGCGGGCGGCGGGCTCGCCGTGGCGCTGGCGCTCGCGCTGCGCACCGCGGGCGACCCGCTGCCGGCGGCTATTCTCGCCGTCGCACCGTTCGCCGACCTCACGCTATCGGGACCGAGCGTGCGCGCCTTCAATGGCGACGATCCGGCGGCGAACCGCGATCTCCTGACATTCATGGGCGCATCCTATTTCCAGGGGCACGAGCCAACCGATCCGTTGGTATCGCCGATCTATGGTGACCTGACCGGGTTGCCGCCGATGTTCGTCACAGCCTCGCAAGGGGAGGTGTTGATGAGCGACGCAACGAGACTGGCGGAGCGTGCCGAGGCGGCCGGCGTCGAGGTGACGCTGCGCCTGGTTGAGGACTCGGTCCACGTCTACACGATCTTTCCATTCCTGCCGGAGACCGGCAGCACGATGGAGGAAGTCGCGCGTTGGGCGCAGCGCCACCTGCGCCGCAACAGTCCGCGATCGCAAGCCGCCGCCGAATAGGACGGACTGGAACATCCGCCGACAGCACGCGATCGGAATCGCGTGAACGAAGGAGAATGCATGAAGAAAGCAATGTCACTTGGGGCTATTGTCGCAACCGCTCTCGCCGCAGGGTGTGCAGGAAGCTTGGCGCAAACTCCACCGATCTCCGACGGCACGGTCAAGATCGGTGTGCTGACCGACATGACCGGCGTATTCTCTGATCTCGCCGGAGCGGGTGCTGTGACGTCAGTTCAGATGGCGATCGACGATTTCGTCGAGCAGGCCAAGCCGTCATTCAAGGTCGAACTGGTGTCGGCGGACCACCAGAACAAGCCGGACATCGGGGCCGGCATTGCACGCCAGTGGTACGATACCGGCAACGTCGATCTCATCACCGACGTGATCAATTCAGGTGTCGCGCTCGCGGTTTCCGGCGTCGCGGAATCGAAAAACCGGATGCTGATCGTCACCGGGTCGGGGTCGACGCGGCTGACCAATGAGCAATGCTCTGCCAATACGATCTCGTACACCTGGGACACTTATTCCAACGCCAATGGCCAGTCGCGGATCGTCAAATCGCTCGGCCTTGACACCTGGTATTTCGTCGCCGTCGATTACGCGCTCGGCAAATCGCTGGTGACGGAGGCCTCGGCCGCCATTGGGCGCTCGGGCGGTACCGTCAGCGGTACTGTCTACCACCCGATCTCAACCATCGATCTTTCCTCCTTCCTGTTGCAGGCGCAGGGGTCGAAGGCCAAGGTCATTGGCTTCGCCAATGCGGGCGCGGACCTCCTCAACTCCATCAAGGCCGCCAGGGATTTCAACATCACACCCGGCCAGGCCATCGTGCCGTTGGTGGGAACAATCACAGAGGTGAACGCGCTCGGCGCAGCGGCGGCGCAGGGTATGATCCTGGTCGAGCCATTTTACTGGGATCTGGACGAACTTTCTCGACAATGGAGTCGCCGATTCTTTGCAAAGTTCGGCAAGATGCCGAACTTTGTGCAGGCGGGCGCCTACTCCGCCGTTATGAACTACTTGAAGGCGGTGCAGACGGCCAAGACCGATGAGCCGGGCGCGGTCATGAAACAACTCAAGTCCGCACCGATCAACGACATGTTCGCGCGCAACGGTCACATCCGCGCCGACGGCCGCATGGTGCACGACCTATATCTGGTCCAGGTGAAGGCGCCGAACGAGGTCAAGGAAAAGTGGGACTACTACAATGTCAGGGAAACGATTCCTGGCGAGGAGGCCTTCCAGCCGCTCGCGACTTCAAAGTGCCGTCTTGTGACACAGTGAGGCTCGAAATTATTCCAGCCTCAGGCGGTAAAACTCACTGGCCGTCTTCGAGAACAGTGCCGTCTTGTCGGCCTCGCTGTATTGCGCGGCCAGCCGCTTGAAGGCGTTGAAGATCACCTGGTAGCTGCACTGGCCCTTGTCGGGCGGAAA